>JACMMA010000592.1 GCA_014379275.1 Armatimonadota bacterium
CCGCGTCGCCGATCCTGCATGTCACGGTCAGTACGTTTTCGCCGCAGATCGGCTACGTCACGGAGCGCGGCGACGTGTTCGTTTATTCCATCCTACAGGGCGCAGTCATCTACCGCCTGTCCACGGACGGTACGGAATGAACCAGTCCGTCCGCCCGCAACGTCTGGTCCATCGCGGCGTCGTGGACGCCGCCGCATTTTATTTCGGTGCGCCGCCCGGTACCGACGGAGCGCGACACCGCGTTCTCGCGCTGTGGGTACCTGGTGCCGTCATTTATCGGATCGGAGACGGTCTTCTGCTCCGCCTGCCGACCCCGCGCCGCGTCGTCTGCGCCGATTCGCCGGGTCTGCCGCTGACACGACAGGGTGACTTTCTGACTGCCGCGCCGCTCCATCCCAAAGAGATCGCGGCACTCGCCCCGCCGGGCGGCTCGGCTGTTCTGGTCCGGGGCGGTGTCGCGCTGGTGCAAATCGTGTCCGGCGACCAGACGGAGGACCCGGCGACATGGCTAGACCTCCACGGCTACGCCGCGATTCCCGTCGAATCACTCGGACAGTCACCGGCGGTCCCGCAGGTGCTGGCGGAACCCGTCCCCTTCGATGGTCGCGAACGGTTCGGCAATATCCCGGCGGCGGACCCCGCGCGGCGACAAATTATCGAGGACCTGCGAAACGCACCGGGTCGCGCGTCGGCGAAACCGGGGGATTCCGCCGGGGCGGGAACACCGGCATTCCCGGCGGTCGGTCGGTTTCTGGGACAGGCGTTCGGGTGGTTGTTCACCCTTCTCTTTCCCGAGCGAACCCGGGCGGCGCGAAACGCGACCGGGGCGTCCACGTCTTCCGCCCGGCGGGAAAGCAATTCGCCGCTGTCAAACCGCGACACGCCGTGGGAGGCGATGCAACGGCTCACGGCGCGGTTCCTCCTGCTCACCGGGCTTTCCGGCATCGTCGGGCGGCGGCAGGCGCAGTACCTGAATAAGATGATGAACTTATTCGAGCGGGGCGAGTTGAACGACGCCCTGCGTTACGCCATCCCCTTGAAAAGTTCGCCCGATGACAATCCTGCGCCGCCCGCCCTCGGCGTCCCGACGCCCCGCGACGATCTGCAACTGACGCTACGTCCCGAAACGGGACAGGGCACCGGCATCGGCGTTTCCGAGGACTTGTTGGGCGAACTGCGATCCCTGTACCGGCGGGCGATCACGAAACTGGAAGCCGAGGGGCGCGTCGAGGAAGCGGCGTTCATTCTCGCCGACTTGCTCCACGAATACGAGGAAGCCGTCGCCCTGCTGGAGCGGCATAAGCGTCTTCGGTTAGCGGCAGAACTCGCCGAAGGACATGCGCTCCCGCCCGGTCTGATCGTCCGGCTGTGGTTCCTGGCGGGGGACACCGACCGCGCTGTGCAGATCGCCCGACGGAACGGGGCGTTCGCCGACGCCGTTCTGCGGTTGGAGCGGACAGATAAAGAACGCGCGAACGTTCTGCGCGGACTCTGGGCGCGGGAACGCGCCCGTGCCGGGGATTACGCCGCCGCCGTGGAGATTATCTGGCCGCTCGAAAGTGCACGTGAGATCGCGGGGGAATGGATACGTCGCGCTTCCGAAGGCGGCGGTGCCGTCGGCGGGCGGATGCTCGCCCGGCGACTGTCTCTGGAAGACGGCGAGGAGATACGAAATCAGGCTATCGCCCTGCTGGAAGAAAAGAATGCGGAACGCGCGGCGGAGCGGTTGGCGTTCGCGGAAATGCTGCCGTCCCTGGCCGGGTGCGCTTCCGCTCGCCCGCTCGCCCGGCGGGCGGTCCGAACCCTCTGGGGCGACGCCAACGCCGGATGGATCAACATTACGCCCCCCGGCTTTCGAGAGATTCTGCGCGTGGCGGACGACGGCGCGTTACGCGCTGACGTACTACCGTTGCCCCAGACGGTTCGGAAAACCTTGAGCCAGCAGGGCGGAAAAACGCTGGAAATCGCCGTCGCCGCCGATGATACCGGGTCGCTCGCCATCTACGACGCGGCGTACCTGCCGAACGGGCAGTGCCTGGTCGCGCTCGGGGAAGTCGGGACCCGTTTGCTGTCGCGTGACGGACGCACGATCGTGCATTTCGACCAGCCCGCGCACCGGCTTGTCGTTTCCAACACCGGCAACCATGCCATCGGACTTGCGCGGCGCGGCACCGTCTGGCGACTGGCACGGTTCGACCTGGTCACCCGGCGCGGGGTGACCTGGACGGACGCCGCCCTGTGTGCGTTCGCGCCGGACTACGACGGCTCGCTCTGGTTCGTGAGCATCGAGAACGACCTGCTGGCGATAGACGCCACGTCGGAAGGCTTCGACGCGCTCTGGCGAATGCCCAACATCGAGGGGACTGTCGCCGCGATCTCCCGTACCGCGACCGACTGCTCGCTACTGATTCGCGCTCAGGGGGAGACCGACCCGTTCGGCAAGCCGACCGATCCGTGGGTGAGTTGGGAGCGGTGGCACTACGTCCTGCCCGCCCTGACACTCCGGGATCGCGGCGCGATAGAGATAACCGGGGCGGCGAACGGGAACGAGGTTGTCGCCGTATCGGCGGCAGGCGTGGTCGGGGAGGTACACCGGTTCACCCCCGAACACGGCGGCAGTTACCTCGTTCTAGCCAAGACCCCGCGCCCCGACGACCGGAAAGATAACAAAATGTCGCTTTCCGTACCCGGCGATACCGCCCTTTTCTGTGAGGTGACCGATTACTCGATGCTGGTGGTGACCGGCGACGACACCGGCTCCACGTGCCAACTTTTTTCGGTTTCGAACACGTTCGCGTCGCCGTCCGTCTGTATCATCCTCGCCGGGTCGACCCGCGTCGTTTCGCGTATGACCACCGAAACCGCGACCCTGTGCGACGATAAGGGGCGCCTCATCGTGCTATCACTCACCGACGGCACGCTGCTACGGAACCTTCGTCTCTCGTAACGGGGGGGGCAACCTCCACAACCATTCCACCCCGACACCGACCGCCACCCCGACCGTGTAGCAAGCGATGTCGCTCCATAGGAATCCGAAGCCGAGCACCAGTCCACCCAGTCGCGTGTGGCGGATCGCATCCAGCCACGCGGGATGAAAAAGCTGGCTGATTTCGATAAGGTAAGCAAAAGTAAGCGCGGCGACGGCGACCTGTGCCGTTGTCGCCCGCGTCCAGACAAGGCCAATGACCCAGAAAACCATCAGTGCCCAGAGCGCGTCCGGGGCGTAAGCGGCGACGAAAGGTGGCAACGTCGCGCCGAAACGCCGCACCGCCAGACCGACAGCGATGGTAGCGATAGATAAAGCAATATAAATCAGCCGATTGCGGATCACATTGTTATTCGGCATGGGTTTCGGATGGAGTAACATTAATCAGGCTTTAGTATAATGAAGACGATAAACGTGGGTCTACTGTACCAGGTTAAGCACAGTACCCCGAAAAACGAACGCAGGAAAGCAACAGTGGTACGACTCCAAACAGACACAGCCCATTCATCACACTCCGCATTGAGGCGACTGCGGGACGAAGGCAAATATCTTGCTCTGCTTGCCCTCACCGAGAAGCAACTACAAACCGCTTCATGGGAACAGAAGAATTTTCTTCAGCAAGGAAAAGCGGGCGTACTGTCCCTGTGCGGGGATAATGCGGGGGCACTCCTCGCCATGGATGCCGTGCGTGGTTCGCTCGCGACGAGAATTACTCCGGCGGAGGTGCTTCCCGGTTCGCGCCTACGTGACGCCCGCGAAGAGATCGTCCGACAGGCAGGGAAGCGGCAGGTCGTTGTGCTCAACGAAGCGCATCATGTTTCGCGGCATCGTGCCTTCGGACTCGGTCTGCTACCGTACCTGAGACGCCTCGGTTTTACCCACTTCGCGGCGGAAGCGTTCGGTACGCCGCGAGCGTTACAAAGGACCATCGCGGGACGCACCGTGCTGCGTTCTGCCGGAGGTTATATCGAGGATACGGTCTTCGGCGCTTACGTTCAAACCGCGATAGACCTGGGCTTCACACTAGTCCCGTACGAGATCGAGGAATCCGAGCGTGTTGGCACACCCGATGAACAGATCAACACCCGCGAGGCGGCGCAGGCGAGCAATCTTTACGAGCGGATATTCAAGCGAACTCCGCAGGCGAAGGTATTTATCCATGTCGGCTACAACCATGCCATGCGCACACCGGTTGTTTTCGAGGAAGAGGGTAAGAAGACCGAGATAACTTGGATGGCGGGGCGGCTAACAAAACTACTGGGAACGTCGTTACTGACGATCGACCAGACGGGCGGTACGGAACGCGGGTCCCGAAACGCGGAATCATCCCGGGTGCGCGGCGTTTTGGAGCGTCCTGATTTGAAACGCCCTTCCCTGGTTCAAAAAGCGGACGGTTCGTTCCTCGCGGAAGGTATCGGCGAGGATTGCGATTTGACTGTCTTCCATCCCCGCCAAAAACTTCGGAACGGTCGCCCTGACTGGCTGCTCGCCCTGCCCGGACGGCGGGCGGTCCCGCTGCCCGCGTCGCTGAAGTTGCCGCGAAAAGGTCGTGCGCTTTTGCAAGCGACCCGTGATGACGCGCCTGAGGACGCAGTGTCGGCTGACCGTTGCCTGATAAACCCTGATACGCCTCTACCAGTCCTCGTTCTGCCCAAAGGACGGTACCGCTTATCTATCCAGGACGAAGCGGGCAATGCGAGCGAAGCGGGACGCTTCTCCGTTTAGCCGCTCACCGCATAGCGCGGTACATCGCTTCTTTGACCTGCTGTTTGTCGGTCGTATAAACCCGTACCTCCTGCAGATAGGCGGTGCCCCGTATCTTCGCCAGCAGACACGTCTCGCCGTCGTCCGTGAACTTGATCGAGGTCGCACCGTTCGGGAGTTTTTTAATCAATCCGAGTGATACCTTGGTGACGCAGTCGAGCTTTTCGGCGGCGACGGCGGGGGCGCGTGCCGCGTCAATCACGGTCGTATGACTGGCGGTAAACTTCCCGCCCTGAAGATGGTTGCTAACTGTCGCCATAGGGTCGCTCTTGCACAAAATAACGCGCACGATGCACGCCTTGATGTTATACCCTACCGCCAACGGGGACACGGAGTTGAAATGACTATGGAGTGCTCCCCCCGTTCAAGGCGTAGGCGCGGAGGCATCCTGTCTCAGTAGTCGTCAGTTTTACCGGCAGATCCACATTTGACCAATGCGAATACCGGGGTGGTGTCACAGGACTATCCGAGAAGGGTTTCGTGTGACAGGTAAAGAACAGTAGTATCGATCAACGATGAAGATAATTTCCCCCCGTGGTACTTTCTCGCGCCAACTTGCCCTCCTCGCTCGGACTGCTGGTATCTGCGCCTCACTGATTGCTTCCGTGCTGGTGGCAATTCCGTTAGCAATCGCACAATCCCCCTCCGAAATAACGGTCGATTTCAAAGGATACCGAAAAAACGCAGGGATCGCTGTTGTCGCGGAAAAACCGGTGCTGCGGGTGGGATGGTCTATCTCCGAGAGAAATTCTGGGACGCTCGTTTTGAACTTGGAAGCGGGAAAACCGCTCATCGAATCGTTAGGCGTTTCGTCCGATGGCAAGCCCGCTCGAGTAATCGCCCGGCAACTCGACCCTGCCGCCCTTCTGACCATCGGCGAGCGCGACCTGAAGAATCCGGCGGGCTGGGTCGCCTTTTTTGACAATCCCCCCAAGCGTCCTCATAAGACGGTTCCCATTGTGCTGGAAAAACAAAGCGTTCGCGTTTCCAGTGAGGGGGCACGGACGACGATTCACATCGGCAAAGTGTCTGCCGATTCGTTTCACGGCGACCTACGCTTCACTTTTTATCGCAACTCGCCTTTGATCCATGTCGAATATGTGGTGACAACAAAGGAAGACGGGCGCGCTATCCTTTACGATACCGGCTTGACCAGCGCGTCACCGACTTGGCAATCGGTCTCCTGGAATGACACCGACGGCAGACTGCAACGCGTCCCGATCGACGCCGACCAATCCGCCCATCCGGTGAAGGTTGCCGGACGAACAATCGTGGCAGAATCGCAAACGGGGTCCATCGCCGCGTTCCCGC
>JACMMA010000593.1 GCA_014379275.1 Armatimonadota bacterium
CAACTATGTTCACCCAAAGCATCCTCGCGGTTGCAGCTATACTTTTAATGGCGATCTCTGCTCAGGCGCAGATTCCCACCAACAACGACGGATTACGCACCGTGCTCGCCCCGAACGCCCGGCTGGAAAAAGTAGCGTCCGGCTTCCGCTTCACCGAAGGACCCGTCTACGAGCGAAAAACAAACAGCGTTCTCTTCTCCGACCAGCCCACCTCGACAATCAACCGCTATGACTGCGCGTCGGGCAAAGTATCCCTGTTCCGAGGCGCGGACGTCGTCCCGAACGGCAACACGTTCGACAGCATGAACCGATTTATCGGGTGCGAGCACAAGACGCGGCGGATTTCCCGCACCGACCCCGACGGACGTGTCGTCACGCTCGCGTATCTGTACCAGGGGAAGCGGCTGAACTCGCCGAATGATATCGTGATGAAATCCGACGGCACGATGTATTTCACCGACCCGCCGTACGGGTTGCCGAGACTGACCGAGGGAAAGGAGCAGCCCGCGAACGGTGTGTACCGCCTCGAAAAGAACGGCGACGTCACGCTCCTGACAACCGATCACGCGATGCCGAACGGGCTGGCGTTCTCGCCGGACGAAAAGACGCTGTATGTCGCCGACACGGAGCGGCAAAATATTCGCGCGTATGACGTCCGCCCGGACGGAATGTTAGCGGGCGGACGTGACTTCATCGACATGCGCAACCCCGGCAAGAACGGTGCGCCGGACGGCATGAAGGTAGACGCGAAGGGAACGATATTCTGCACCGGCGCGGGCGGCGTCTGGGTTATCGCGCCGAGCGGTGTGGCTCTGGGCATCATCGAAACCCCGGAAACGGCGGCAAACTGCGGATTCGGCGACAAGGACGGTAAAACGCTGTACATCACCGCGAGCACCGGACTGTATCGGATTCGTTTGCAGACTGCAGGTCCGGTGCCGGGGAAAAAGTAATCGGCGGAACAGGAGTTGAACTGGCATGATGTGGACAAAATTCACGCGGCGAGCGCGGCGAGCCGTGTTCTTTACGCAAGAGGAAGCGAGCCGGATGGGGCAAAACGATGTCGGACCGGAGCATCTTCTGTTGGGATTGATGCGAGAGCAAGACACCGCTGCGTCATATGTTCTGAGGCAGATTCGCATCGCTCCCCAAGAGATTCGTGCCGCTGTCGAGAAAGCGTCCACGCCGGATGATCCGCGCGCCGGGCGGGACGCGCAATTGAAATTGGAAGCGAAACGTGCAATTGATCTCGCCTATGATGAGACACTGCATCTAGGCCAGAGCGTCATAAACACCGGGCACATCTTGCTTGGCATCTTGCGCGAAGGAGGCATCGCCGCACAAGTCTTACAAAGGAACGGCGTCGCGTTAGACTCGGCAAGAACCGCTCTCAGAAAATTCGATTCGGAAGGCAACTCCGAGGAGTAATGATGGGCGATCCGATACCGATATCCGCGAACGCGCTGACGAACGCGCTTTATGTCACCGAGGACGCCAGTATCGGCGATCTGGGCACAGCCAACCCGGCAGTGGGGCGTGATACTGTCGAGATGGCGCGTACCGCCGAAGTGTTCCTGCGCATGTCGGATGTTTTCCTCGCCCGCGACGCGCAGGGGTACCGCGAAATGCTGTCGTCCGCCGAAGGATACGCGACACCGCTCGTGGTCTTGCTCCCCGCGGACACCCCATTGAAACTCCTGGTGACGCCCCGCGACACGGACACGCAGACCGCACGACTGGCGGTGTACGTGCGCGTGCTGAGCGGCGACTACGCGGGTCAGACCGGCTTCCTGCGCCGCGAGGCGTTCGCACGGAGCGGACCCGATAACGCGCCCTTCCCGCCGCCCCTCGACAATGAGGATTGGATCACGCAAGGCAGTGACCCCCGGTTGTGATCCCCGACACTCCCCCCAAAAAGCACGCGCAGTTCGCCCTGTCTGCATGCCAGTTCTTCATCACCGGCACCACGGGTTTCCTGCAACCGTTCCTGCCGCTTTACATCCTCGCCGCCGGGCTCTCCCCGCAACGCTATGGCTACGCCGCCGCCATCGGCACCGCGACCTGCCTGCTGATTCAGCCGCTTCTGGGCAAACTTTCCGATAAGATAGACGCCCGTCGCCCGGTGATGATCGGCGCGGCGATCGTCGCCGGACTGGCTTACGCGGCGTTCCGCTACGCCCCGACCGGAAACTTCGTCCTGCTCACGTTGCTGCTTGCCCTCGGCGCGAACGGTTTCCAATACCTGAACGCCGCAACCGGCGTGCTCGCCAGCCGCCTTGCCGCAACGACCGGTGAGGCAGCCGGTTCCGCCTATGTGCGCACCCGCGTCTGGGGATCGGTCGGGTATATTGTCATCGCCCTAATCGCCGGGCTGCTCGTGCGCGGCGGCACCATGACCGCGAAACCATCGCGCGACGCATTGGACGCGGTATTTCTGTGGGGGCCGTTTCTTTTCGTGCTCGTCGCCGTGATCGCCGGGGTGGTACCGGACGGGAAGAGTACCCCTGTAGCCCCCACCCCCAGCCCCTCCCCCGCTCCGCAGGAGAGGGGAGTAGCGGACAAGTCAGGCACGAACGTTCCCTCAACAGGCGTAGCGACTTCACCTCAGGCTCCCCTCTCCTGCGGAGCGGGGGAGGGGCTGGGGGTGGGGGCGTCCAAACGGGCACAACAAACCACCAACCGCCGCCGCTTCCTCCTGTCATTCCTCCTCTACCAGATCTCGCTCTACGGCGCGTCCGCCTACCTATCGCTGTTCCTGTCCGAGTTGAATGCCGCTCCAACGTGGCTAACGGCGACGTTCGCCGCGGGCGTGTTATGCGAAGTGCTGATCATGACACAGGTCGGACGCTGGACCGACGCGCACGGTCGCCGCCCGGCGATGCTGTTTTCGTTCCTGTTGCTTCCGCTCCGGCTTCTGATGTATATTCCGGCGACGGGTCCGCTCTGGGTACTACTCGTCCAGTCGCTACACGGGTTCAACTTCGGGATTCTGGGCACCATCGCCGTGGTTTTCGTCAACGACACCGCCGACCCCGAAAAACGCGGCGCGGCACAAGCCGAACTGGCCGCGACGCTGGGTCTGGGCAACAGCATCGGTCCGATTGTTTGCGGCTACCTGGTCGAGCGACACGGACTCGGCACCATGTTCGGCGCGATGAGCGTACTCGCCGTGGTCGCCGTGCTTCTGTTCTGCGCGTTCGTCGGCGAATCCCACGCCGCCCCGAACGGCGACTTCGTAAACCGGATGCCGCGCTTTTTGCGCAAGCCGTGGCTGGTGAAGTAAGCAGTGGTCGGGGGAATGAATTCCCCCGACTATGGACGCTTGCCCCCGCGCGATCATGGTTACCATTTAGAAGCATTTGTGTCCAGCAACGCGGAACCTCACGCGGTAAAATAACGTTGGTACTTTAGCGTGAGTGAAAACATCCCCAACAGCGAAAACCGATTCCTTTACCCCGTCGCCCTCGACGTCCGGGGGCGGCGTTGCCTCGTCGTCGGCGGGGGTACCGTCGGCGCGCGGAAGGCAATGGCACTCGCGGATGCCGGCGCGGCAGTGACTATCGTTGCGCCGGAACTGTGCGCGGACGCTCTGATTCTGGTCAACGACGAAAAGGCACAGCATACCGCCGAACCGTTTGTCCCCGACCATCTGGAAGACGCTTTTCTCGTCGTCGTCGCGACCGACAGCCCCGCCGTCAATGCCGACGTATCGAGGGAAGCGCGGCGTCGCGGCGTCCTGGTAAACATGGCGGCACCCGGCGACGAAAGCGATACCGATTCCGGCGACTTCGCGACGATGGCGACCGTACGACGCGGCGATTTGCTACTTGCTGTCACGACTGGCGGCGCGGGTCCCGCACTGTCCGCGCAGATCCGGCGCGAACTGTCCGCACGGTTCGGCGAAGAGTGGGAGCCGACCGTTTCCCTACTGTCTGAAATGCGCGTTATTGCAAAAACCGAGTTCACCGACCCCGAACGACGGATGACCGTTCTCCGGCGTGTCGCGGGCAAAGCGGATCATTTCGCCGCGCTGTATAAAAACGGCGACGGCGAAACCGCGCGGAAGGAGGCGTTCGCGTGTCTTTCCCTGTAATCAACCCGTCCGTTTCCGTGCAGATGGTCGGGCTGTCGCACAACACCAACGCCCCGGTCGCCGTCCGGGAGCGCATCGCGTTCACCGCGCCCGGCTCGTTGGAGCGGGCGGCGCACTTCCTCGCCGGACGCCGCACCGAGACCGGCGCGGAGTTCGTCCTTCTTTCCACGTGCAACCGGACGGAGTTGTATCTGGCGTCCGCACCGACCGACGAATGGGACACCGAAGCCGTCACCAGTCTGTTGTTCGCCCTGCACGAAGTGGCGACCGGCGAACCGGCGGGCGAGACGGCGCGGCTTTCGGCGGCTTTTTTGCTTGAACGGCGCGGGCACCGGGCGATCGAGCAGCTATTCCGCGTCGCCGCCGGGCTGGACTCGATGGTGCTCGGCGAGAACGACATCGTGCGTCAGGTGAAAGATACTTACGCGCAGGCGGTCAAAGCGGGAACGTGCGGCGCGGTTCTGAACACCGTTTTCCACGAAGCCCTGCGTGTCGGCAAGCGTGCTCGCACGGAGACCGACCTCGGGCGCGGCGCGTTCTCGGTCGGACACGCGGCGGCGGAACTGGCCGAAAGCATCCATGGTTCGCTCAAAGGCAAGACGGTGTTGGTTCTGGGCGCGGGCGCGATGAGCGAAACCACGGCGCGGCACCTATCAGCGGCGGGCGCGGCGACGATTCTCGTCGCGAACCGAACGTACGACAAAGCCGTCGTGCTCGCCGAATCGCTGAACGGTCGCGCCGTGCGCTATGATGAATTCCCGGCCCATCTGCAAACGGCGGACATCGTCGTCGCCTCTACGGCATCGCCGCATCCAGTTGTCACCAAAGCGATGGTAGCGGACGCCGTGAAGCGTCGTTCGCACAACAGCCCCCTGTATCTGATCGACATCGCCCTCCCGCGCGACATCGAATCGGGCGTCGGGGATCTGGACGGAGTCTATTTATTCGACCTGGACCACCTGCAACAGATGGTCGAAGTGGAAGCGGCAGAGCGGCGTCGGAAAGCGACCAAGGCGGAAACCATCGTGCGCGAGGAGGCGGTCGCGTGCGCGCTTCGCTTGCGCACGATGCAGGTCGCGGGTCCGCTGGTAAGAAGCGTCCGCGCCCGCCATAATGCCATCGTGCAAGCCGAACTCGCCGACCTGCGCCGCAAACTCCCCCACCTGCCGGAAAGCGATTGGGCGCGTATCGAACGCGCTTTCGAGTCGGTGGAAAACAAGCTCTCGCACGCGCCTACGGAACGCATCAAAGAGTACGCGACATTCGCCGACGAAAGTCTCGCCCAGCGCAAGATGCGTACCGTGCGCGAACTTTTCGGGATCGAGGATGAGCCGGTAGTCCCCGGACGTGAAGGGACGACGTAACCCCATGAACAGCACGATCGCTCTCGGAGGAACGGCACTTTTGTACCTTATCGCCGCGGTGCTACTCGGCGCGGCGTTGCTCCTGCGCAAGAGCGGCTGGCTGTGGACGGGGCGAATCGCCGCTGCATTAGGCGCGGTGTTGCACATGGTAGCCATCGGTCTGCGCTGCGTGGAACTCAAGCAGGCCCCGTTCACCACGCCCGCCGAGTCGCTTTCGCTGCTCGCCTGGATTGTCGCGCTGGCGTACCTTCTGGTCGAACTCGTCTGGCGGCTTTCCGCGACGGGCGCCTTCGCGCTCGGCGCGGCGTTTCTACTCGTTACGCTCGGGGGCTTATTGTCCGGCTCCGGGCAGATCGGCGAATCCGGCGCGGCTCTTCTGAACGAACGGGCGATCTCGTTGCACATCCTCGCGACAGTCGGAGCGACCGCCGCGTTCGTGCTCGCGTTCTGTTGCGCGGCGTTGTACCTCGCGTCGCACCGCATCCTGAAATCGAAGCACGGCTTGACCTGGATCAAGCGTCTCCCGCCCCTCGCGACCGTGGAGCAGGCGTCGTTCGCGCTGGTCGCGGTCGGCTTCCCGCTGCTGACGCTCGGCATCGTGTCCGGCTGGCTCCGCGCCGCCGCCGGGAACGGCTTGCCCGGCGGCTGGCAATGGGACCCCAAAACCCTGCTCGCCTACGCCGTCTGGTTCGTCTACGCCACCTACCTGTGGGCGCGACTTAAAGCGGGCTGGACTCCGGCGCGGACCGGCTACATACTCCTCGTCGGTCTGATACTGTCCTTGATTCTGTTTCTCGTCCCCTCGGCGACGCACCGCTTCTCCTGAGACGCTATCCGCGAGCACCATCGCGAATGAAAACCACCTGGTGAGAGGATTGCTCGCCGGGTTCCGTTAAGGCGCCGCGGCGAGACGTTGCCGCAGATCTTTCTGCAGGGCGAGAAGGCGCGGTGCCTGCGCGGCGACGGGGGCGAGTTTGGCGTAGCGAGAGATCAGAAGGGCGGATTGCGGGCTCAGAGCGTCTATCGCGGTCCGGGCACGTACCTTCGAGTCCGGCGCGGGGGCGGTCTCTGCTATCCGCACTTGCCAGTAGGCGGACGCGACCGCTTCGTAAACCCGGGCAATGTCCACAGTCAAACGCAGTCGATACTCCAGATCCTCGTAATCGCTGGAGCGCAGAGCAGGTTTCAGTACAGACAGGGCGGCGACATTCTGCTTTGCCAGGGCTACCGCCTCCGCCTTCTCGGCGAGAATGGCACGCACCGTGACAGCGTCGGGGCGGAGCAGTCGGGTTTCCGTCGATTTGGCGGCAGGGTCCCACTGCGCGGTGCTTTTACTGACGAGATTGCCGTCAATGCTGGAAGACTTTTCCGGGATGCTGGACTGGCTCTTCCAGGTCCAGAAGCCGAGCGTATAGTAGGCATTTTTCGCGATCGGCAGGGTCCGCGCCAGGATCGCGGCAAGCTGTTCGGACTCCGGGGAACCCTTCCTCAAGCCGTAACGACGCTCACCCCACTCGGCGTATAGAGCCTCCACGCGGACCGTCGGGTCCGCGAGTGCCCGCTCCCAGACGAACAGGTTCACCTCGCTCGGAGTCCCGAGAACCTGGTTTTCAAATCGGTCGATCCGCCCCACGCCACCCACGGTGCCTTTCGCCGCGGCGTATTTCAGGCGGTAGGGCACGTATTCGGCGAGCGACACCGGGAACAGCGACTGCCCCCAGTATTCGCCGCAAAGATCCATCTCGATGATTTGCGGCGTTTTGCCGAACGCGCCTACCGACACGGAATGGGGATAGAAAGGTTGGAAGTCTTGCGGTTCCGCCTTGCTGATGACGGTGATGTCCGGCCAATCGCGCAGCGCCGCCGTGATCGAGGCGAGCTGGGCGGGACCGTGGTTGAAATCTCGCACGAAGAGTTCGCGCTTCAGTTCGCCGCCCACAACATCCTGCACAAGCTGGGTGACAAAGCGCACGCGCTCGGTCATGGTTTTGCGCTGCCAGCCGTCGCCGACGCCCGGTGTGGAGGGCCGGTCCCATATCTCCAGCGGGGACGACCCGAACATCAACACCACGCCCGACAGCGACGGGCAGGCGCGGAACGCTTTCCGGTACGCCTCGCGGCGTTTCTCCCAAAATGCCCGCCCCGCCCCGCTTTCGGGGTCCAGGGCGGCGGTCTTGTCCGCCGTGTTGATTTCGTGCGTCCAGATGTAACTGCGGATGCCCTGAGCCTTCGCCCGTTTCGCCACCGACTCCACCAGCCGGGCACGCTCGGGGTCGTCGCCCACGTCCTCGGCCTGCATCACGATGTCGTGGGAAAACTCCAGATGGTTCACCCGGTAGGCGGGCGCCGCATCCAGGACCCGGTTCAGGTACTCACCATCCGGCTCATGGACCAGCCAGCCCCGCACCCGTTGCGGCGGCACCGCAAACGCGCCGCCGCAAAAAAGTAGAACTGTCAGGATGGCACAGAAAGCACCGACAGGTTGAGATCGCATCAATCGGCCAACGTGTAGTTTTCTTCGCCCCACAGGAAACTCGCGGGCGACTTTACCGGAACACTGGTGTCTGCCGTGATGTCCCCGGGGATCGTCTGTTCGAGGCGGTGCCATTTCGCGTGCCCGTCCAGAAAGATGTAATTCGAGCCGCCCTGGTGACGCCGGTAATCCACACGAACCAGCTTGCCCGGGCTGTCACTTCCTACAGCGGCGGAGTCGGTCACTTCTTTCATCGTCATCTGCCGGAACGTGCGCGGCGAACTCGTGAGCCGGACGAATGCCGTGACACCGGCGTAGGTCTTGGTTTGAATTTTGCTGATCGGAAGCCGGTTTCGTTTCTCGGCGAAGCCGATCACGCTGGCAGGCGCGGACACGACCGACAGCGGGACCGCGGGGTAATCCCACGGGGGAACTACCGCGTAGTTCGGAATATAGCTGACCTGGGGGGCCTGGGAATCGGGGATTCCCCGGTCGGATCCGATCGGCGTCGGGTCCGTGTCCGAGGGGCAGGCGAAGATGTCTTCATTCTTGACGTACGGCTGAAGCATGTTAGTCCAGTGCACGCGACCGACGCCGCCCGCGCGGACGTAGTAAAACCCCATGGTAAGGACTTCGTCCATATCCTGAGCATACATCATGACCGCCGTACCGGTCTGCCTCATGTTGGACAAACAGGCGGTGGATCGGGCTTTCTCCCGGGCCTGGGCGAACACAGGAAAAAGTATAGCGGCGAGAATCGCAATAATTGCAATTACAACGAGCAGTTCGATCAGAGTGAATCCGAAGGATCTGCTTTTCGGCGGGCACGGAAACGGCATGGACAACATATAAACTCGGCTCCTGGGATCTATATTCAGAATCTTGCGAACGGGTCTGAATAGCAAAAGTATAGACCATTGATGTTAAGACACGGTTAAATTCCGGTTAACATTGGGTTAACTTTCGGTTAAGCCCCCTATTGCGTGGGGGTTAACGCGAAAGGTTTCAATGATGTGGAAGGACGCCGCAGGGAAAATAGTGGCTAGAGATGGGGCGGCAAACGCGAAGTGCGAAGCGTCATTTTCCTAAGCCTAGGCATTTTCATGCCTATTCCCTAGCGATGAGATCATATAATCTGGAACTCGGCCGTCTCACCACTAATGGCACCGACCCGGATGACGAGGTCGGCGGCGGACACTGCAAAGGAGAACTGCGGCAGGAGTTGACCGCCACCTACGGCGTCACGTCCGTAGTGCCTTCACCGGTGCGGATCGCGTTCGCGGCTATCAGCGGCGGCGGTGACCGCCGTTGCCCGGTTCCCCGCCCGCGCCGCCGTCTTCGGGTTCCGTGCCCGGTTGGTCGATGGTACCGAGGTTTCGCCGTGGAGCGTTCCGTATTTTGTCCAGATACCGTTATAGATAAAGCAGTAGCAAGGTGCATTCATCCTGTCGCAGGACAGGAACGTCTGCAGTAGACCGAAACGACGGGAAGCCTCGAATCGCGCATCGGGGCTTTCCATCGGTTCGGCTCTACAACGCCCCGATGGCGCACTGTTTTTCGACGGTCACACTCCCGCTGGCCTGCAGGCAAAGAAAAACCGCCTCGCCGGGACGAAGCGGTCAATGTGTAGAAATCAAACTCCGATCAGGACATTTACGCCTTCTTACCGCGGCGACGAATCACCAACCCTCCCAGAACCGAGCACCCGGCGCCAAGCATCAGCGGCACTGTTCCTGCTTCGGGAACGACGACGGGAACGTTGACGAAGTTGACGCCGAAGTTGTAAGTCCCCGTGCCCGTCCGGGTTCCGCCACTGACCAGAGTGCCGCTCGCTTCGAAGGTCAGCGCGTAAACACCCGGCGCGGTGAAGGCGAAAACATAATCTGTGTGTCCTGCGCCGGTGATTATAGTCGCGAAGTCCGTCGCGTCCAAGCCGTTATCGGTGCGGAAAGCCGGGGTCGGGGTGCCGCCGGGGACCGGGAGGAAACCGGCGGCCTGACCGGGACCGGAAAAGCCGACGAGACGCAGTGTCAGCTGGTCGTTGACGAACGTGCCCGGCGCGATATCCTCCGCCGCGAGTCCGACGAGCGGGGCGATTCCCTGGTCGTTGCTACCGGCGGCGGTCAGCCAGATAGGATCGCCTGTGTCAACGTCCGGTCCGAAAAAATCGAAGCTCGCCGGTCGCGGAAACTGGTCATTGATAGCGGGGTCGGCGGACGTTTGCAGCTGATAGATCGTGGTGGCGGGATCATAGAACTCCGGCTCGCCCGGTAACGGATCATCCACACCGACCACCAGCGCGAGCGCGTCGTCCTCGAACTCGATTTCTATATCATAGTGCCCTGTGGAAAGTTCGGTGTCGAATTGCGCGTGGGCGGCGGTCCCAACGAGCAGTGTGAGTGCCGCGAAAGCGGTTCCTAAAACAGCCGCGGTCAGGCGGCGTGCAGAGATGGTACGCATAGCTAAAAAGTCCTCCGGTTGGTTTCGGGGCGTGTCATGAGAATTTGAAACACGACCTGTGGAAAGCAAGCCCCCCGATTAGCGGGGCGGCTTGGCAAAGTTGTAGTTCTCGTCGCACCACGATTTGATCCGTTGCGCGGGGATCGCCTTGACGTGGGAATCGGCGTACAGGTAGTTCGCGACGCCGCCGAAACGGTTGTAGGTGAACCGCCGCTGGGTGCTACCGATGCCCTGGTAGGGGACACCGCCCACGCGGTGACGGTCCGGTTCGATCTCGCCCAGCAACGCCGACCAGTTCCTCAGGCGGGGGGTGTTGTCGAACCAGGTGCGGGCGTGAACGTGGTCGTTATAGCCGCCGCGCGTTTTTTCGTCGCTCTGTTCGAACAACAGGAATGTTTCCGAGGGTCGCGGGATGCGGTCATACTCCAGAAAAACATCCGGGTCCTCCAGTATGTTGCCGAATCGGTCGGTCGAGGGCGTCGAAACGTACTCGTTGAAGATGTACGAGGTGCCCACTTTGCTCGACTTGACTTCGTCCCCGCGCTGGTCGCTCGGGCAGACGCGGATCTTGTACACGCTCTGGATATACGGAGCGAGGGCGGCGACCCAAACGATCTCCGAGTTGGCTTCGTCGGTCGCCGCGGCGCCGTAGAAGTGGGCGTTTTGCGGCATGGTACCGTCGTAGTCGTCGGAGTACATCCGAATCCCGGTCCCGATCTGTCGGAGGTTCGAGGCACACACGGTTTGCCGCCCCTTTTCCTTAGCCGAAGCGAAAACAGGAAACAAGATCGCGGCGAGAAGCGCGATAATAGCGATTACTACTAGTAATTCGATCAGGGTGAAACCGCGTAGTTTTCTCTGGTTCGTGTCAAGAGGCATCGTCAAAATCCTTCCAAACAGCGGGGTGCAAAGCCTTCTATAATGCAATCGCTTCACAACAATGTTGTTATACACTGTTCTGTCATACTTTGTCAACTGCATAACGATTTTTCTTGCATTAAATTTGCATTACTATTCAGGTGTATGATATAAGATTTTTCTCCTGCAATATTATTGCAATTAATACGGTACGCGCCGTCCTACCCCGGACAAGTCACCGCGATGTTGCACGCATCCGCACCATCGACGGCCAACTCTGTAAGGTGATTCGTCGACGGTCTCGACACGCGCGGGAAGG
>JACMMA010000594.1 GCA_014379275.1 Armatimonadota bacterium
ACTGGCACAGATGGTCGGCACGCAGCGCGAACAACTCAAGCAGCAACGCGATGCCGCGCCCGCGCTCGACCCGAACCTGCCGATCTCGCCCGATATTATCCGCGTCGCGCTGCAAAACATCCTGTTCATGTTCGACTTCGCGCACGGCGGCTATCGCGGCGACCAGAACCCGGCGAAATTCCCGCACGTCGACATGACCGAACTGGTCATCGAACAGTACACCCGCACCGTGCGTTACGGCGAACCGTCGCCGGACCTGCAACTGGTGCTGGATCGCACCCTGACCGCGATGTCGGAAGGCGGCTTGCACGACGAAGTAGACGGCGGCTTTTTCCGTTACACCCAAACCCCGGACTGGCGCGAACCGCACCACGAAAAAATTCTGGAAGATAACGCCGCGATCGCACGCCTCTACGCCCGCGCGTATCAGGCGACCGGGAACGACGAGTATAAAACCGTCGCCGAATCAACGCTTCGCTACGTGGATACCGTGCTCTACGACGCCGAAACCGGCACCTGGGGCGGCTCGCAGGCAGCGGACTCCGAGTATTACAGCCAGGCGGAAGAAGAGCGCAAGGAATGGAACCCGCCGAGCGTGGACCCGACTGTTTTAGCCGGTGCCAACGCGCAGGCGGTCCGCGCCCATGTCGCCTACTGGCAGGCGACCGGCGACGCCGCGTCGCTCGGCATGGCGAAAAAAGGACTCGATTTTGTCGTCGCCAACCTGCTGAAGGAAGAAGGGGCGCTGGACCACTATTATTCGACCGACACGGACGCGGTAGAAATGTCGGGGCGCATCCCGTCCGGGCTTTTGTCCGACTCGGCGCGCACCGTGGCGGCGTGTCTCGACCTGTACGAAGCGTCGCAGGGCGTGGAATACCTCGAAACGGCGGAAGCCATCGTGGGTTGGGTCGCCGGTCATCTGGAAGACAAAAAATCGGGCGGGTTCTACGACTCCGTGACGCGCCCCGACGCGGTCGGCACGCTCAAGTACGGGTCGAAAGATTTGAACGACAACATGCTGATGGCGGACACACTGTTGCGACTGTTCCTGGCGACCGGCGAGGACGAGCACGCGAAACTGTCCCAGCGCGTCCTGCAAGGCTTCCTGCCCGCGCTGGGGAATCTCGGCTACCACGCGGCGGGGTTCGCGCTGGCGACAGAACGGGCGATACTGCCGCCGGTACTGGTGCATGTCCTCGGTGCCACGACCGACCCGGCGACGCAAGCCCTGGTATCCGCCGCGCACCAGTCGTACCGTTACGAGCGATTGGTGCAGCCGCTCGATCCGTCGAACGAGGAAGACGCCGAACACATCGAAAACCTCGGCTACGCCAAACCGACCGTGCCGGTGGCGTACATCTGCATCGCGAACAAGTGTCTCGACCCGATCAGCGACCCGAAAGAACTTGCCGAACTGGTCTCTTCGGCGACGTAGGTTCTCCCTCCCCCGGGTACCATCTGGGTACCCGGGGGAGGGAGAATGCAGTTTCCGGGTACACTCCACACAATAAGGCGGGCGCGTCATTACACGCGCCCGCCTTCTTTTGTTTCGTAAAGGAAAAATTATGTCTAAACAATATCCGGCACCGCCCGCCATGACGATTGACTTGAACAAGAAGTACACGGCGACGTTCAGCACTTCCAAAGGCGACATCGTCGTCGAACTGTTTGCCGCCGATGCGCCGATGACCGTGAACAATTTTGTGTTCCTGGCCCGGGATGGTTTTTACGACGGCACCGTCTTCCACCGCGTTATCGGCGGTTTTATGACGCAGGGCGGAGACCCGACCGCGACCGGCTCCGGCGGACCCGGCTACAAATTCCGCGACGAAACGGTCGGCAACCCGCGCAAGCACGGTACGGGCACGCTCTCCATGGCGAACGCCGGTCCGAACACGAACGGGTCGCAATTCTTTATCACGCACGGCCCGCAACCGCACCTCGATGGTAAGCACACGGTGTTCGGTCAGGTCACTTCCGGTCAGGAAATCAACACCAGCCTCAAAAACGGCGACACGCTCAAATCCGTAACCGTAACCGAGGCGTAAGTCCGGTCCGAGGGGAAAGGGACGGGTGAATGCCGGACGCATGTCTGGCATTCCACCGGTCCCCTTAGCCTACCCCGTTTGTCCCACCCCCAGCACCTCTTTTAACCAGGTCGGGGCGTTAGCAGACAACGGTTTGCCCTGCGGCTTGCCGTCTGTGAAAGGCTCCGATAGGACGCGGTAGGTCCGGCCGTCGCACGCCGTTTTTTCGACGGTATCTGCGTTTGTCCAGAGTCCGCCGCGCCAGAGAAGATGGAGGAGGTGATCGATCTCCTCGCTGACACTGACAACTTGCTGATTGCGGGAATCCTCGGCTACATCCGCGCGCCGCGCTACGTTTAACAAGTCGGCACACACCTTCAGCCGATCCAGAAGCATATGCGGCGTGAGGACAAGCCGTTTGCGCCATAACGCGGTATCCCAGCATTCGTAAACCGCATCCTGCCACAAACCGGTGGCATCCGGTGCTTCAGCGGTGACCGGGGTGCGTATCAAGGACTCATCGCCACCCATAGGAGTTTTCTCCGTTGCCTCTTGTCTGGGAAATTTACACTCGTTGTTCATTTCGACCTCATCCTGACTGCCGCGAACTCCGTCGCGTTACTCGTACACAGTTCTTTTCGGCGAAACGACGCCGAAACAAAAGCGTATTGTTTGTAAATCCGCGAAAACCAAGTAATTCGGTCTACAAAAACGCAAAAAGCAGCCGCGGCTTTCCGTAAGCCGCGGCTACTTGTTAATTGAAGGGTTGAGAGGTCTACTCTTTTACTTTTTTCTTTAGAACGATAAGACCGTTCGGGCTTTCCGAGGGTTCATATCCGTCCGGTAATTCATCAAGGGCTGCACCCTCTTTGACTTGCTTTGCAAAATAATAAAGCGTTCGGCTTCCGCTCTTGGTTTCGCTGGTCGTTGCATGGAGGTAGTAATCCTCGCCATTCTTTTTCGATTTAACGCTGTAAGGCACGTCCTGCTCCTTTCGGTTTGAAAGGTTAGTTCTTCTGTCGTGCTCTTGTTTCCTTCTTCTAATGAAAATATTTTTCTTTTTCTCACTCTGAAAGAAGCGAGCATTCACAGTGAAGTGCCGCCCAGACCCGTCGCACAATAGCGCCCTTGCATTGGGTTTGCCGAAGCCATTTTTCGCGTTCTATTTTCACCGGGGTGGGCGATGTACAACGCCCGGCGATTCTAATAAGCCGCAAAAAATGGAAGTGTCGTTTCGGAAGGTGCGTGAACGTCCAGCGCACCGAACCACTGCGTAGGGGTGAGGGCGGAATCAGCGTCCGCGGCGCGCAGAGGGGCACGCAGGCACTGTATGCGGCAATCTCCGTGCTGCCAGGGTATCGCTTCCACGGGTCGCGCCCGCTCCCGCCGCCGCGCCCCATAGAAGCGCGGCGAGGGGAACCGTCGCGCCGATCTACTTCTTCGGTGCTTTAGCGACCTGGGACAGCTTCTTTTCGCCGGACAGGACCGATAGAAACGCCCGCGAGGTGAGCATACGTGCCGCCACGCGGATCTTTTGCGTGCCGCCGTTCTCACCGGGAACAGTCACGGTTTGTATATTGACTTTGAAAATGCGGCACTTTTTCGGGGCGCGGTATTTCCAGCCAATCGAGTGGGTGTTGCGGATATGTCGTCCGCTCATCGCGGACTTGCCGCTGATCGCACATACTTTTGACATTTGTTTAGCCTATCTTCTTGGAAACGTCGCTACTTGGTTTCTTTGTAGGTAACGTGCTTGCGGACGCTCGGGTCGTACTTCTTAAGTTCGATCCGCGTCGGGTCGTTACGCTTGTTCTTGTACGTGACGTACGTATGTCCGCTTTCGGACGATTTCAGTGTAATGATGATGCGGTTTTCACCGGATTTCTTTGCCATCGCTCTGCTCCTGCGTTCCTGCTAAATATCGGGGGTCTCGTAGAGACAACGCCGAACAGTTTACCGCACAAGAAGGCTCGATGCAACTCCGGATTTCGCGGTGCTTGGAAGCGTCGTGACGTGGAAATCAGGGATTCCATGACTGAGACCGCCGGAATTCGGTGACTCCGCCCCGGAAATAAAGGGGGAAAATTTTCCCATCATCCCGAAAATAGTTTTTCGCCTTGACATTGGCGCATCGCCGTCTTATCCTGCATGGTATGCGTCCCAAATTAATCACGCCGAGAAAACTGATCCTTGGTCTCGTCGCCGTCCTGATCGCGACCGGCTTGTTCATGTGGCAACAAAACGGTGGCAAGCTCGACTTTATCGACCCGGTACCGTCCACGGCAGGCAAGATCGCGTTCGTGCGTGGGGGTGATCTGTATATGGCGGACGGGGCGACCGGCGAGAACACCATCGCCCTGACAAACGATGCCCGAGGCGCGGACGCGGAGCCGTCCTGGTCCGAGAATGGCGGACAACTCGCGCTGACTTCCGACCGTAACGGTGTGGTACGACAACTCTACATCACGAACGCCGTACCGGGAGCGAAGGTGGCGGTGCTGACCAACTCGTCCACCACCAAGGAACAACCGGAATGGGTACCGGAAGGCGACATCTATTTTCTGGATGGGGGGAAGATCGCGAAACTGACGCCGAAGACCGCCGACACGGACGCCATTTTTCCGACCGCCGAGCAGAAACGCAAGGCACTCGCCGACCTGTTTGGCGCGGGCGGCATATCGCGCTTCGCGGTATCGCCGGATGGTAAACGGTTCTACGCCGCCGTGAAACAGGAGCAAGGCGAAATGTTGATCGTCTTCGTACCGGAAGAAAACACCGTCGCGGCGTTCGGGCTGGGAGAAAAGGTGTTGTTTCGGATGACGAGCACGGGGGATGTGATCGCCGTTATCTGCGGGGGCGAGCCGTTCCCGCAACCTCTCGCGATAATGACGCCGGAAACCATCCAGCAAATGAATACGCCGGGATATGTCCCCCCCCCGCTCCCGAAATACTCTGCCGGTGATACCAGCGTGGTGGTGAAGATAGACGCGCAATTTGCGATACAACCCGTGACCCCGGTCCCGTTTTTACCGAATGGCATCGCGGTATCCGCGGACGGTACTCGTGCGGCGATCACCAGCGACAACACCGAGTTCCCCGGCGTGTTCGTCATCCCGCTGGACGGCACGGATAAGGGCGGTCCCGTCGTGCTCCAGTCGGCATCCGAGCCGGCATTCGCTCCGGATGGGACCCACGTCGCTTACGTCTCCGGCGACGACGTATTCATCACCAAGACCGAACCGACTCCGACAGACACCCCCCTGAATCTGACCAAAGGGCAGGGGAAGAATACCAACCCCCTCTGGTCCCCGGCGAAAGGAAAATAGGTTGTCAGGCGATCAGGTTGTCAGGTCATTGGGTGATCAGGACTAATCGCGCAATCCACCACTCGTCGAATACTTAACCACCCAACAAACCAATTACCTAACTACCGAACCCAAATCAAATGACTACCGAGCGTGTCAATGCTTTTAGCGACGGTGTTTTTGCGATAGCGATCACGCTACTCGTGCTCGACATCAAATCGCCGTCCGCGTGGCGGGTCACGTCCGATGCCGACCTTACCCAAGCCATCGGTGCGCTCTGGCCGAACTTTGCCGCGTATATCCAGTCGTTCCTCGTTATCGGAGTGTACTGGGTCGCGCATCACTCATTATTGCGGTTTGTGCGCCGGGTGGACCGCGCCTTTCTGTGGCTGAATAATCTGTTCCTGCTCTGCGTGGCGTTCATCCCGTTCCCCGCGTCGCTTCTCGGCTCCTTCACCGGTTATCGAACCTCGTCGCTCGTATATGGCACGACACTGGTCGTTACGGGAATGGCTCTCTATATCGCGTGGCGGTACGCCTCACGCGGCAATCGCCTCCTCGCGCCTGATGTCCCCGCGCAACATCGCCGCTCTATCACGAAGCGGATCCTGATCGCTCCACTGCTCTATATCGTCGCCATGCTCGTCTCTTTCGTGCAGCCGATGCTCTGTATCGTTTTGTACGCTCTGGTGCCGCTCGGCTATATATTGCCCTGGTACGGTGACAAAATCCCGCTGCCGAACCCGGATGAAAAACCGGACGCCACTAACACCGCCACTTGATCGAATGCCGCCTGCCCCGTTCCGGCTATATTTTATAGCGCGCTTGTGGGTACAATCTCTGGTAAGGGATACCTTCCATGAACAACACGCCTGATCTTCTCAATATCCGTCTTCACCTCGTCACCGGCGAGGTCGCCTCTTTTCTCGCGGAAGACGCATCCGCCGTGCAAACCGTGCTGGATTCCGTGCGGCGGGGCAGGGTGTTCTCCACGCAAAGCCTGGTTATCGCGGATAGCATTCACGTGAACGCATTCCCCGGTTCGGCACTGATCCGCGTTGACCTGTTCAGTAACCCCCTTCCTCTGGATATGGAAGGGCATAGTGTCGGCGAGGGCGAACCCGCCCACTCCACCGAGATTACCCAGGAAGAGTGGCTGTCGGAAACCGCCGCGATGCGCGAAAGATACCCGGACCGCCACGCGATGATGAGCGATGAGGGGGGACGCATCAACGTCTACGGGCGAACGACCTTGATGGGGGGGGACCATATCTATCTCCAATTCGACGTGCCGACACCGAACGTCAGCGAGCAACGCCGGTTCCTGCATAACCTGTATTCTCAACCCAGTCTGGCGTTCCGGAACAACGAAGGGGGGATCTCTGTGCTGAACACGGCGCATGTCATCCGCTCGACGTTTTACCCCGGCGCGGAACCGCCGCTCGGCGCGTGGTATCTGCGGGAGCGGCAGGCTCTTTAGAATCGTTCGGACCGGTCGGGCGTTTTTAGGAACACAAAACCGGAACCGCCCCAGCGATAATCTTATACCTACCACCGGAGGGTTTTGATATGGCGAGTATGCGATACAAACTGCTGGGGCGCAGCGGTCTGCGTGTTTCGGAACTGTGTCTCGGCACGATGACGTTCGGCGAGGATTGGGGCTGGGGGGCGTCGCGCGACGAGTCGAAGGCGCAATACGACGCGTTCACCGAGGCGGGCGGCAACTTCATTGACACCGCGAACCTGTATACCAACGGCTCCAGCGAAAAACTGGTCGGCGAATTCGTCAAGTCCGACCGTGAACGCATCGTTCTGGCGACGAAATACACGATGGGGCTGCTCCGACAGGGCGACCCGAACGGCAACGGGAACCACCGCAAGAATCTGGTGCAGTCGGTCCATAACAGTCTGAAGCGACTCGACACGGATTACATTGACCTGCTCTGGGTCCATGCCTACGACCTTCTGACGCCGGTAGACGAAATGATGCGTGCCCTGGACGATTTAGTCCGGCAGGGTAAGGTGCTGTACGTCGGCATTTCCGACGCGCCCGCGTGGATCGTTTCGCAAGCCAACACGATGGCGGATCTGCGCGGCTGGTCGCCGTTCGTCGCCCTACAGATTGAGTACTCGCTCATCCAGCGCACCGTCGAGGCGGAACTGCTGCCGATGGCACGGGCGTTCGATCTGGCAGTCACGCCGTGGTCTCCGCTCGGGCAGGGAGTGCTGACGGGCAAGTACAACAAGCCGCGCGAAGCCGGACAGGAGTCGCGCTTCGCGGAAGGTGAACAATCCCGGTATTTAAGCGAGAAGAACCTGGCTATCGCGCAAACCGTGGTAGATGTCGCGGGCGAGTTCGGCGTATCCCCGGCGCAGGTCGCAATGGCGTGGATGATCTCGCCCGCGCAAACAGGGCGGGGGTAAACATCCCGATCATCGGATCGCGCAAAGCATCGCAACTCGCGGACAATCTGGCGGCGGTCAACGTCCACCTGTCCGACGACCAACTGGCGAAACTGGACGAAGTGAGCGCGGTCCCGCTCCCATTCCCGCAGTCGTTCGTGACGGACAAGCAAGTGAACAACATCGTTTACGGCGGCACCCGTGACTTGATCGATACCCACCGTCCGAGTATCGTGCCGTGAGTTAGGGTTTAGGTTACAGGTTACAGGGGACAGTCGGATACCAGAGCGAAACACTTGCCGTGTGCGCATTCCAAT
>JACMMA010000595.1 GCA_014379275.1 Armatimonadota bacterium
CAACGCCGTGGTGAGCGCGCGGCGTGCGAGGGACCGGTGGCTTTCTCCGAAAAGCAGAATCCACTCCGCTCCGATGAGCGGCGCGAAGTCGCTGATAGCCATCAACGTTTTGCCGCTCTGGTTGATCTGAAGCAGGGCACCACTAAGGTCGAGTGTTAAAACGCAATCGGGACCGCTTTGCGTGGCACCTTCCAGATAGTCCCCGCGCTCTCGACGCGTTTCGGTCACGCGGCGCTGGCTGGTGACATCCTCGGCGAAACCGAGAATCAGGCGGGGATCACCGTTCCCATCGCGTCCGAACAGTGATTCCTGCGTCCGGAACCACCGGAGGGAACCGTCCTTGTGTTTCTGGCGATACTCGAACTCGATGCTGGTCGCCCCGGATTGAAACTGCTCACGATTGGTGCTATGCCGTTCCCCATCTTCCGGCAGCATCAATGCGGCCATCTGTGCGGGAGACATCTGTTCCATTTGCTCGGGCGTGTAACCAAGTGACACGGCAACGTTGCGATTTTTGTAAACATGCTCGCCGAGGGCAAGGTCATGCAGATACACTATCTGAGGAGCCAGTTCGATTATCTGCTCGACGAGGCGTCGCCCCTCCTCAACCTCGCTCATTTCCGCATGCTGCTCCGTTACATCGCCAAGAAAAACGTGCACACCTTCCGCGTGCGGCGTCACGACGACTTTGTAGCAACGGTTGTCCGGTTCGAATGTCATTTCGAAAATTTCGGGGGCGCCTTCTCGCATCGCGTCTCGTAACCGCGCGACGAACTCGCTGTCCCCTTTCCCAGCATCCGGCGTGAAAACGGCTATAGGTCGGCCACGGAGGGCGTCAAAGGAACGACCAAAGAACGTCTCTGCGGCACGGTTCGCGAACGAGAACCGAAGCGCGCGATCCAGAGACAACAAAGCGGCGCCGCCGAGGGAATCGGTCAGTGCGGGGGCGTCGCTACGCCCCAACTCGCCGGATTCCGAGATGTCGACCATGTTTTCAGCGATGCGTCCGTTGTTACCCTCGTCAGCGGAGGCGGCAATCACGGCGGGCAAGGCACGGCGGGACGGAGTCGCGGTCAGCTTTATCTGCGTGCGCCTCTCGACGGGGGGCGTTGAAGCCACATTGTGGGAAGATATTGCGCCTTCGGCTTGCATTTCGGTTTGCATGGTTTCCATCGTGAACATGCCGGACAAAAAAGGAGAGTTCCTAATCTATACCAGACGGACGACCGCACAGTTGCCATAATGCGGCGTCTTTCTGTTTAGATATAGCATTTTTTGTGCCATGCCCGTATATGAAATTTGGAAACTTACAGGAGCTACGCTTTGAAAAGGTCATGGTCACGCCCGAGGTAACCCCGCAAGCGCAGAACTGCCTGCGTGTGCAACTGGTAAACTCGCGATTCAGAAACAGTGAGCACCTTGCCGATCTCTTTGAAAGTCAATCCCTCATAGTAATACAGAGCGACGACAAGTCGTTCGCGCTCCGGGAGGCGATCAATCGCGCTGGCGAGTTGGCGGATACGCTCTCTCGCCTCGACGTCGGAGACCGGGCCTTTGCCGTCATCGGGAACGACATCGGATAAGTGCAGTCGCTCGACGCCCTCACCACCCAGAATCAAGTCGTCGAGCGAAACCACCGTTCCCCGCGACGTGTCCGAGACGATCTTGGTGAGTTCCTCGACAGTCATGCCGAGGTGAGTCGCGACTTCGCTCTCCGAGGGTGGCAACCCGGTGCGCCCTTCCAGTTCCTGAAAAGCGCGTTCTAACATACGCGAGCGCTCTCGGATCGAACGCGGCACCCAGTCCTCCTCCCGGAGCGATTCAAGAATGGCGCCGCGGATTAGAGCGATCGCGTATGTCTCGAATTTTACGAGGCGGGCGGGATCGAACTGGTCGACCGCCTTTATCAACCCCATCGCACCGGCAGTGTGCAAATCCTCGCGCTCCAGATTTGGCGGCAGACTCGTGACGACTCGACCTGCGGTGATTTTTACGAGGTAGGCGTAATTATCAATGATGGCGGCACGCGCTTTGCTGTCGCCATTTGATTTGAAACGCCGCCATTCATCATCCAAAGATCGAAGTGCCATAAATATAAACCCATATGCCGATTCGGAAGTCACTAAAACAGTAGCAAAAAGCTGACAAGCACAGGGATTATTCCTTCAATATCTTAACCGGGCATTCCCATCCTCGTTCAGCAATTTTGACAGGATTATAACATATCGAGATGTAAATAGGTTCCCCCATGTTTCCCCTGTGAGTTTCGCTGCGCGACGATTTCAGCAATTTTTCGTGTAAATTATCTGTCCCGTACAAGTCCGCCTTTGAATGATCTGCTTCGATCGAGACGGTTGGTAGCGACCCGATGCAACAGTGAAACGATAGTTCGCGACATTGTATCGGGGCCTCGCGACGCGGCGCTTCTGATTGTCCGCTTCATGTAGCATGATACAATGCGCGATAGAAAACCGTGGAACGGGCTCCCCCGCCGCCCCTTCCGCATAAGGATACTTTTTTGGAAATCTCCGCGAAAGAACTACTGGACATTCTGCCGCATCGTTACCCCTTTCTACTAGTGGACCGTATTGTTTCGATAGAACCTGGAATCCGCGCTATCGGTCTGAAAAACGTCTCATTCGGCGAGGGATACTTTGTCGGACACTTTCCCGGTCATCCGATCATGCCGGGCGTGCTAATCATCGAGATGATGGCTCAGGTGGGCGGCGTCATGCTGCTCACGCTGCCGGAGCACAAGGGCAAACTCGCGTATCTCGCCACGGTCGCGAAAGCGCGCTTTCGAAAACCGGTTCTACCCGGTGACACGCTTACTGCCGATGTATCGTTGATAAGAGCACGAGGTACCATGGGTGTCGTGAAAGCGGAGGCAAAGGTGGACGGGATCATTGTTTGTGACGCGGAACTCATGTTCGCTCTGCAGTCGCCGAATGGTGAGGAAAAGGTCGCCGAATGACGGCATCAAACCGCGAAACGACGATCTGTTTCGCGGCAGGAAGGGAATTCAGCGTGACAAGCAACATTCACCCCACCGCCGTTATTGACCCCGAAACGGAGATCGGCAACGATGTTTCGATCGGGGCGTATTCGGTCATCGGCGCAAACTGCGTTATCGGAGACAACACCGTCATCGGCCCGCACGTCGTCATCGAGGAACACACACACATCGGCAAGGAGTGTACGATCCGCTCCGGCGCGGTGCTCGGCGGTCTCCCCCAGGATTTGAAGTTCAAGGGCGAGCGGTCCTACGTGCGCGTCGGCGACCGGAACATGATCCGCGAGTTCGTCACGATTCATCGGGCGACGGGGGCGGAGCAGGCAACCTCGGTCGGCGACGATAATTTGATCATGGCGTATGTCCATATCGGGCATAACTGCGCGATCGCGAACCGCACGATGATCTCATCGTATGCCGGGCTTTCCGGCCATATATCGGTCGAGGAAGGCGTTGTTATTGGGGGCATGGTCGGGGTACACCAGTTCGTCCGGATCGGAAAGCTGGCTATGCTAGGCGGCTACAGCAAAGTCGTCCAGGACGTCCCCCCTTTCATGCTCGCGGACGGTCGCCCCGCCGACATTTTAGACCTGAACGTGCGCGGTTTACGCCGGTCGGGGCTTAACGCGGGGAGCCGTGCGAATTTGAAGCAGGCCTACAAACTCCTGTATCGCTCGAACCTGAATCAATCGCAGGCACTGGAAGCCATCGAAGACGAGATCGAACCGGAAGAGGCGATCACGTACCTCGTGAGTTTTGTCAAAAACATCAGCAACGGTTCCTCGGGGCGCCAGCTCGACAAACCGCGCCTTTAGACGAAGATGAAACGGGTATCCTAACGCGTGACGCCTTCCTCGAACCCTGTCCAAATAGCAATCATCTCCGGCGAAGCGTCCGGCGACCGTGTCGGCGCGCAGCTGGCGCGGGAGATCCGCCGGCTGCGTCCCGACTGGCAACTCTTCGGGACGGGTGGTACGCATCTGCGCGACGCCGGGGTGGAGATTCTCGTCGACAGTTCGCGCTGGGGCGTGGTCGGCGTCGCGCAGGGCTTAGCACTTTTGCCGAAGATCTTGTCCGCGTCCTCCGACCTGAAGAATCAGTTACTCCGCCGGAAACCATCGCTCATCATTCCGATAGACGCGGGCGCGTTCAACCTCGGGTTCGCGGGGTTGCAAGGCTTATGCCCGTGGGCGCGTCAGAACATGCCCGCGACCCCGATCCTGTATTACTTCCCGCCCGGCTCCTGGCGGCGAACGGTCAAGCGGACATCGCTGAAAGAGAATGCCGACCTGGTCGCGACTCCGTTCCCGTGGTCGGAATCCGAGCTCAAGCGTCTCGGTGTCAACGCGCGATTCGTCGGGCATCCTTTGTTGGACCTGGTCGCTCCCTCCGAACCGCCCGCGACATTCGCCGATCGCTACGGCATCGAAACCGAGCATCCTGTCGTAGGACTTTTCCCCGGCAGTCGTCGCGCCGAAATCGAACATATCCTGCCGGCGCAATTGATGGCGGCGGAAATCATCCGTCGCCGCGTCCCCGGGGTTCAGTTTTTAATTGCGCTCGCTTCCACGGTCGATAAAGGGTCTGTATTCGACCAGGTCGAAAAGTACCAGGCGTTTTTGCGGGCGCGGCAGTCGCGGGATACCGAGCAGGGCGAGATCGAACGGCGGTTGCGCGAATGGGAGGAAGCGACCGGGATCAGCGGCGGACGCGTCCCCCTTTCTGCCGACGGACAGTTCGCAGCGCCGGAAGATCTGGTCCGGCGCCAGAAGGCCTGGATTCAGAAGGCGTCCGGCCTCCCCGAGCCGGAGGGCCCTTTGCCGCTCGTTTTGGTGGAGGGTATGGCCTACGATGTGATGGCAGCTTCCGACGTGGTCATCATCGCGAGCGGAACCGCGACGCTCGAAGCCGCCATCCTCGGCAAACCGATGGTGATCCTGTATAGAATGTCGCGATGGAACAAGCCGCAATACTGGTTGGTACGGAAATCACTGCCGCCGTACATCGGCTTGCCGAATTTGCTCGCCGACAAGCGGATCGTGCCCGAGTTTATCCAGGACGACGCAACCCCGGACGCGTTGGCGGAATCGGTGATCGATTATCTTCTGGAGCCGGATCGGATGCTCCGGACGCGCGGGGATCTGGCGACGGTGCGTGCCTTGCTCGGGAAGTCTGGCGGCGCCGCCCGAACCGCGCAACTGGCGGTCGACCTCGTCGAGGGGGACGAACCAGGGAACCGTTCCGCAGTTAGCACGGTAAACTAAAGATGAATGAGTACAGCCGCCCTAAAAGTTGCCTCGCGCGACACCGTATCCACCCCCTCTACCGAACCACAACCCCTCCCGAAAAGTAATCGGCAGCGACTGCTTGCCTACCTGGCTCCCCACAAAGGTATCCTGACGACGGGGCTTCTTTGCGGTGCGCTTGCTTCGCTGGTGGAAGGCGGCACCGGGTTTCTCTTCAAAAAATTTATCGATAACCTCGGCAATTCTGCGCAGAGTAAGTTTCTCGTTTGGATTTGTGTCGGTATCGTGGCTCTGTACATCCTGCTGGGCGTTTTCAAATACGGTCAAACGATTCTTTTAGCGACCGCCGCGCAGCGAGTCGGGCAGGGCATACGGCGCGATATTTACGCGCATCTGCAAAAGTTTTCGCTCGGTTATTTTCACCGGAGGCGCACGGGCGCCATCATGTCGACGCTACAAAGCGACGCGGCGAAGGTGCAGAACGCCGCGATGCTCCTCAAGGACGCGGTGAATGCTCCTCTCGCCGTGGGCATCTTTCTCGGAATGCTATTCGCCGAATCGTGGCTGTTGACTTGTTTTCTTCTGCTTGCCGTGCCAGGAATGGCGATCGCGATTCAGACACTCACGAGACGGCTACGCGGGCTGTCGCAAGCGACCCAGGAACGGCTCGGCAATATGTCCGCCATGATGGAGGAAACGATCTCCGCGCCGCGAATCGTGCGTGCGTTTTCGGCGGAGGAACGGGAGATAGCGCGCTTCGAGAACGCTAGCGAAGAGGCTGTGAAAGCGCAACTGCGTTCGACAAGCCGTTCGGCGCGTCTGGGACCTGTAGTGGATGTGCTGGGCGCGATCGGTGTCGCCGGTGTTCTGTATATCGGCGGCATGCTCGTTCACGACGAAGTCATGACGGTCGGTTCTTTGTCCGCGTATCTCTTCTTCGCGGCGAAAATCTCTGCCAATGTCAACGCGATAGGCGGAATCAAGAGCAACTACGAAGACATGATGGGGGCTGCGGACCGCATTTTCGCCGATGTTCTGGATGTTCAGCCGGAGATCAATGATGTGAGGGACGCGAAAGTGTTGCCGACAGTCAGCGGACGGATCGCGTTCGAGAATGTTTCGTTCGCCTATTCGCCGGAAACCCCGGTATTGACCGACATTTCCCTGATCATCGAACCGGGGCAGGTCGTCGCTTTCGTAGGCGAAACGGGGGCGGGCAAATCCACCCTCGCGGACCTGGTTCCGCGGTTTTACGATCCGACCGCCGGACGAATCACGGTTGATGGGCACGATATTCGTTGTGTGGCGATGGCTTCGCTCCGCCGACAGATCGGGATAGTCCCGCAGGAAAGTGTCTTGTTCTCGGGCACGCTCCGTGACAACTTGATCTATGGCCGCCCGGAAGCGACCGACGACGAGGTGCGTAGCGCCGCCCGTGTCACGAACATAGCCGACTTTATCGAGGCATTACCGGACGGTTACGAAACCCGCGTCGGGGAGCGCGGTTCCACCCTTTCCGGCGGGCAACGTCAGCGGGTGGCTATCGCCCGCGCACTGCTCGCCGACCCGCGCATCCTGATTCTGGACGAAGCGACTTCCGCGCTGGATACCAAAACGGAAGCGTCCGTGAAAGCCGCGCTGGACACGCTCCTCAAGGGGCGCACTACGCTGATCATTGCGCACCGACTGTCTACGATTCAAAACGCGGACAAGATAGTCGTCCTCTCGCAGGGGCGGATCGCGGAAACAGGCACGCATTCCGACTTGCTGAACCGCGACGGAATCTATGCCCGCCTGTATGCGACCCAGGCAAAACAGAAAGAGGA
>JACMMA010000596.1 GCA_014379275.1 Armatimonadota bacterium
CAGGGCAGATTGCGGATCAGGCGCTGTCGTTAAACCCGACGTTCCCGCTCTCGATCGTGAACGGGCTATTACCGAGGATCGATAATGTCCCGCTGTTCGACTACACGAACATCGCGGCAGGAACGGCGCCGCGACCGGTTTCATCGCTCGCTCCGGCGGCGTACCGGACGGCGGCGGGAAATCTGATCCTGTTCCATAACTCGAACGCATCGGAAGTGAATGGCGTACGAACAGGGGCGACCCAACCCGGCGCTCCGTTCAACCTGTTCCGCTCCGTGCTGACATGGAATTTAGCGGAAGGAACGTGGGAAGCATCAAATCCGGGTGCCCCGATTGACGGTTCGCAGTTGTTCAACCCGGCGAGTAATGTCGGTGGGTGGTTCAGTGACCCGACCCGTTTGGGCGTCGGAAACGCGGCGAACGAGTCCAACCTTTCGCCGTTCGTTCTGCACGATCCGTTGGTGCAAAGCGGGCAACAAACGTCGGAAGCGACTCTGTTCATGATGAACGTCATCCCGACATCCGCCGGTGACGCGCAGTACACGCCGTACTTCGCGCCGCTCGGGGTCACGGGGGTGCAAGGTAACTTCGTATCGTTGCTGCCACGTGTTGACAACAACGCTACGGTGCCACCGACAGTGCGGCTTGACCCGACGGTGCGTCGGTTCAGCCCGCGTGCCGTGTACGTTCCGAGTGCCGAAGCGGCGTTCGTCATGTACTACGGCGGCACGGCAGGGAAAAACAACATCCTGTACGTCGCGGCCCCGGCAAACGGGAACGGCGGCGTTACCGGACCGGGCAGACAGGAGATTCTCCTGCGCCTGCCAGCGTCGGTAACTTCCGCCAGCGACCCGATGCCGGTGGTACGGCTGGCTCGCATCGCGCAAAACGGCCAAAACGTCTGGGTCTACAATCCGACTGCTACACCGCAGTACGTCGTGGATGTTCATTACACGGCGGTACTGCGATCCGGCGGAAGCGCGGATATTCTGGTCAGCCGCTACCGGGTTACCGGGGCTGGCGTGAATGCGCGGCTGCAACCGATCGACTTGCCGCGGCAGATCGCGGAGCCACTGACATCGGTCAGCCGTGGTCCGGTGTTCCGTAGCAAACACATCGGGTGGTACAACCGACTTGAAAATGCCCCAACCGACCCGAACATACCGTCTATCCAGATACTCAACACGGCGACCAGAGTGGTCCTGAGCCAAACTGATCCGGCGCGATGGCAACTGGACAGTGCGACACGACTTCTCTTCCAGCAGATGGCACCGAACTTGCTGGTGTATGTGGACACGTCGGCGGGGGTAGTGACTTTCCGCGGGGCGAATGCACCGACGAAAGCCTCGACCAACGTCACCGTTGCGGCGACCTATCTGCCGCTGGCGTACCGGGTAGCGGCCACCGATGCAGTGGAATCGTCCACCTTCGGATTCATGGACCGAACCAAGGTAGTCGCGGCGCACAATCAGGATCGCAATATCGGGGAACACACCACCGTTTACAACGACGGCATCCAGGAGTTTACTCTGGGAGGGGTATTCTCCGGAGTGAAAACCCGATACGGTCTGTGGGAGACGGCGAACGGCGAAGGCATTGACCGGCAGTGGATCTACTGGCAACGGTCGAGCAGTGCCACCCAACCGGCTACGTTGTATTACACGACACGTCGCATCGGTGTAGATTTGAAAGCGGTCGGTGAACTGACAGCCGCGCAGAGTATCCAACTCAGCACAGGACCGGCAAATCCGTTCCAGCAGGTTCTGATTAATGTGCAGGTGAACAACCAGGACATACCGTTCGAGGTGGATTATGCGTCTGGGAAGATCTACACCCAGGCGAGCCGAGAAGGGCTACCAGCCGTGATCACCGGCTTCAAGATCACCTTGGACGCGGCGGGTCAGGTTATTGGCGCACCGGAGCAGTTCACGCGCACAGCGACGCTTTCGCCCATTGACGAGGTGACGGGAGAAAGTGACGCCGTCGGGCGGGCGGTCTTGCCGATTACACGACGGGTGAACGAGAACCAGCCGTATGCGTTCCTTGATGTGTTCGATTCCACGGCGCTGAACCGTACCGGTATCGCACGAACTCCGGCGAACGGCGCGCTGGGAAGCGATGATTACCCGCAGTCTATATTCGACCCGGCGTTACAACCCGGCAAGGTATGGCTGTTCTGGTCCAGTTCAAGGGGACGGACCGGTCTGGCACGCATCCCGGATAACCGCTTCCAATTGCTCTTTAACATCCCGGTTGGGGAGGCGATTACGTCCAGTGCGTACGACCTGTTCTGGCAGACCGTCGCGCCGAACTTCAGCAAGCTATCTACGAGCGGCTTCCCGCAATAGTCAGGTAGGGACTTAACGAACACAAACGCCCGGCGAGGAGATCTCGCCGGGCGTTCCTTTGTCGGGGAATGAAGTTCGCCGCCTATGCCAACTCATTCTGGTTCGACCACGGACATTACAATGTTCGATCACATGGGTTCAACTGACTACGTCGGTATCATTTCACGGCGTCGGCGCGGGTTATGAGTAAATCGGTCATGCGGGGCGACAGCCCTAAATAGTCTGCCATTCGGAAAGTAACATGGGGATGACGCGTTTGTGCCTCTTCTAGAAGTGTGGGCAAGTCGTCACAAACGTGCGTGCCTGTGTGCAGGAAGTAGGGGACGGCAGTAACGCTCACCGCCCCTTCGGTGACGCACTGGTCAATCGCGTCGGGTATGGTCGGCTCGTTGCACTCCATGAATCCCACAGCGACGATGGGATACTTCTCCTTCACCTCGGGGCGCGTCCTCAGTGTTTCCACTACCTGAAACATCGTCTCGTTAGCGACGGGGCGGGGGGAACCATGTACCAGAACCAGCAAAGCGTTTTTCATAATCATTTATACCGTCTTGCGGTCATCACAATAACACGTCGAGTGCCGTGAAGAACAGCAAACCCATCGAAACAGCGATATTTACGTTGAAGAACGCGATGTTTAGCCGCCTCAAATCATCGGGGTGGATTATCGCGTGTTCCACCGCAATGAGCAGTGCGGCAAGTCCCACGCCCACGTAATACCAGGCACCGAGGTGTGCCGCGCTACCGACCAGAACAAGAAAGCCGATCATTGATGCGTGTGCAAACCTGCCGATGAGCAGGGCGTTTTGCGCGCCGTACTTCGCCGGAACCGAATTCAGCCCCGACTCCTTGTCGAAATCTACATCCTGCAACGCGTAGATGATGTCGAACCCGATAAGCCAGCAGACCACCGCGGCACCGATCAGAAACGGCGTCCACTCCGTCAGCGAGCCGCGCACCGCCACCCACGCACCGACCGGCGCCACGGCAAGGGCGACTCCGAGCCATGCGTGGCTCCACGCGGTGAACCGCTTCGTCAGAGAATAAAAGAACACCAGGGCGAGGGCTACCGGGGACAGGAGGAGCGCGAGCGGGTTCAATAAAGCCGACGCGCCGATCAGCAGCGCGGACGAGGCGATGGTAAACCCGGTGACGAAAGGCACGGATAACAGTCCGGCAGGGATCGCGCGACCGCTGGTGCGCGGGTTTTTCGCGTCGTAGTCACGATCCACCAGCCGGTTGAACGCCATCGCCGCAGACCGTGCACCGACCATCGCCAGGCAAATTAAAACGATCTGTGTCAGAGACGGGACGCCCTTGGCGGCGAGTAGTGCACCGAGCAACGCGAACGGCAGAGCGAAAAGCGTGTGCTCGATCTTGATCATTTCGAGCACAACGCACAGTTTTGCGAGCGGTGTGCGGGGCGCATCCGGTGCGGTGGTAGCGACAGTCATTGCATATCTCTTTGCAACTATTGTATCAATCCCAGCGAAAGGAGCAACGATAGCAAGACGCCTGGCTTATCGTGATTTACAGTTTTCAATACAAGGAGATGTGCTCAATCCGGCTTTACACACCATTGTGTCATGGGATAGAAGTAAACACGGGCCTGTTCGCATGGCGAACCTGATTGCGTCCGTTGCGTTTCGCCTGGTACATCGCCGCGTCCGCGTCGTTGATGAGTGACGAAATCGCGGTCATGCCGGGCTGGAGGGAAGCGACCCCGATACAGACTGTGATCGAACGGTTCGGGTCCGAGATCGCTTCCACCGCGCAACGTACCCGCTCCGCGAGTCGCAACGCGGCGTCCGGTCCGGCACCGGGGACGACTACCGCGAACTCTTCGCCGCCATACCGCGCGCAGGTGTCGCATTCGCCTGCCGTGTTCGTCAGTACCAGACCGACCGCCCGCAGGACGCCGTCGCCCGCGGGATGCCCGAACGAGTCGTTATACTGTTTGAAGTAATCGATATCGAGTATCAGCAAGGAAAGCGGCGTTGTGTTTTCGCAAGCACGTCCAAACTCGGCATGTAGCTGTTCCTGAAACGCCCGGTGGTTCGGAAGCCCGGTCAGTCCATCCGTGGATGCGAGAGTGTGCAGATGTCTGTTCGCGTCTTCCAATTCATCCCGCTGCAAAGCGATCCGTCCCGCGAAATCCTTGAGGCGCTCGGTCTGCTCCTCTATCGCCCGTTGCGTGTTGCGCTGCGTGGTGACATCCTGTGCGATGCCGAGGTACTGAGTTACCGCGCCGAATGCGTCGCGAGCAAACACGGTGTCCCGTGAAGCGAAGATGCGATATACCCCGTCGGCGCGGCGAAGACGATATTCCGTCTCCAGAACTGCCTCGTCGCTCGCGCCCAGAACTCGCATGATATGTGCGGCGACTTTGGGAACGTCATCCGGATGGATCAATCGCTCAAACAGCGCGTCGCCCATCGCGGCGATTTCGCCGGGCGTGTAGCCTAGCTGTGTCGCCGTCTCCCGGTTGGCGAAAACATTGCGCCGCGTTTCCACATCCACCACGTAAACGACGTCCGGCGTTGCCATCAGAACGCGGTCGATGAAACGCTCTTGATCGCGCAAACCACTTTCCGAACGTTTCCGATCTGAAATGTCGAACACGCGCGAACGCGAGGAGACGTACTCCCCGTTGCCGCTGTAAATGGCGGTACATTCCAGCAA
>JACMMA010000597.1 GCA_014379275.1 Armatimonadota bacterium
CGGTGCCGTTTCGACATCCCGCCCGTATGACGCCTTAAATGCTCGTACGTCCGCGCCTTCCCCCGATGTGAAGACGGCATCACGAACCGGCTATGCAGTGCCCGCGTCCGAAAACTCAGCTCCCCTTTCGAGAACGATTCCCTCTCCTGTCCCATCCCCGGCACCCGCTTCTTCCGAGAACACCCCCCGAGAACTCGATTTTCCGCGCCCGCCCCAGCAATAATACTCGGTTTGGTCGCGGAAGTATAGTAATTACCATGACGGACATGGCATATCTAAGAGGACATACCCTTTCAAATAAAAACTTACTTGCTTTATTGATCAGGCACGGTCTTTGCAATGAGCCATTCTGTCCGTCTGGCAAAAATAAACCGGATAAGAATACTTTACAATCTATGGGAACAGGTGCGATAACAGATACTCCTTCCGCGATGAACAGCGTTATGATGATGCCCGGTAGTGGACGGAACGGGACTTCACCGGGCTATGTAACACCGCCGGGCGTTGGATTTGCGATGCCGAAGCGTTCCGGCAGCGGGAGTCCCACCGGTTGGATCATCGGGTCGGTGCTGTTCGCAATTGCCAGTGCTTATTGGTACGTTGGCGTCGGTAGAGCTCACACGGAAGCGAAGGTGGTTCGCGCCTGGGCGGTCAGTGGTCCGGTGAAAGCCACCGTACGTAGCGCGATACAAACCCCCGGATCACAACGGAAAAGGTTGGTGGCGGCGCGGAAAACGGTCTTGTATGCGGCGTTCAAGACGGCCGCGCAAAAAACCGGGGCGAAAGAGCTTGCCGAGAGCCCCGTCCCCTTTGCGCTGGCACAATTGATAGAATACAAGCTGATCAAGGCACCGGGGCAGACGGTTGCCGCCCTAGGAAACGCAGCGTCGAAGGTCGAGGCAACCGCATTCCCCCTCTATTCGATGAACCCGAAGTTGGTCAGTGACCCATCGCTTTACAATTACACCGGGTGGGGACTGTTGAGCGGCACGGCTTTCTTCGCCCTCGCCGCCATAACCGGGATGATGCCGAAAAAACGGATGTTCGCCGTACCGGTAACAGTAGCCACGCCGGTCACTGCTTCGCCAGTGATGACACCGCGCATCTCCCCACCAATCACGGCACCGACGATTATCCCCCCGATGACGGCTTCGACCCCCTTCCCGCCTCCTCCCGATACCGTGCCGACAATCAATCCGCCGATGCGAGGCAGTATCGCGGCGGGTGTCGCCGCCGTGGCGTCCTCTTCATCGGAAGTCACACGGCTCGTCAAACGGCTGGAGGAATTGGAATCGCTTTCGGAACGATTAAAGGGCGAACGAGACGAAACGCGGAAAGAATTGTCGTGGACTCAGGTCGCTCTGGACGATTTCAAAAAGCGCGTCGCCGATGCGACGACGATGGCGGCGGCGTCCGCGGCACAGTCTGCCGGGGCGAGTGAGCAGCGCGCCGCACAAGCCGAACAGCGCGTCACCGAAGCCGTCGAGCATATCAACGAGGCGTTGCTCCGCGCCGTGGAGACGGAGCATGGCGTATCCCGCGCGAAAGAATTAGCTCAAACCGCCGAGGAACGCGCTTCGCACGCCGAAATACGTTCGCAGGAGATCCAGTTCCAACTATCACGGGCAATGGAACGGCTCGCGGACCTGGAGCAACTCGCAGTATCCACACGGTTCGGAGGAATGCCAAACGGGGCTACACTTGGCAACCGGATCCAAAACGCCCCCTCGCCTCCTGGCAACGATGGGGACCGGAACGGGCTCGTGACGTTCGTCCCATCGCCGATTGACGACATGCTTGCTGCTGCCGCGAAGCATCCGCCCGAAATCAAGGTCCGCGACGAACCAATGCAGGAACCCGCACCGGTAGTTGCCGAATCTATCGTCACCTCAAACATCGCACCACGAGGACAGCGCGTCCCACCACCGCGACTAACCAACACCAAGATGGCCGACATTGAGGCGGGCTTAAATCTGGCACGTTCGATCCGCTCACGGACCCAGAAAGCCGCCGCGAAAACGAACACCGAGGAATAAAACTATGGCAGTACGAACGCTTTCGATGACCGACTCGCTTCACGCATACCTTTTGGGTGCGAACGAGCCACTCCCACCCGTCCAGCAACGGTTGCGTGATGAAACGGCATTGCTTCCGCAAGGCGGCTGGCAGATCAGCGCGGAGCAAGGTCAGTTCATGGCATTTCTCGTGAAACTGACCGGGGCGAAACACTGTCTCGAAGTCGGCGTTTTTACGGGTTTTAGCAGTCTGGTGGTCGCGCAAGCCCTTCCGCCCGACGGTACGATCCTGGCGCTGGATGTGAGCGAGGAGTTTACGTCGGTCGCGCGTCGCTACTGGCAAGAAGCTAATGTCACCCATAAAATCGTCCTGCGCCTCGCCCCCGCGACGCAAACGCTGGCGAAACTGGCGGACTCACCGGAAAACCACGCGGCGTTCGACTTCGCGTTCATCGACGCCGACAAGCCGAACTACGATTCGTACTACGAGTCCTGTCTCACGCTCCTCCGTGTTGGCGGTCTCTTATTGATAGACAACGTGTTATGGGCGGGCAAGGTGGCCGATCCCACGATCACCGATGCGGATACGATGGCATTCAAGAATCTGAACGCGAAAATCGCCACGGATGAGCGTGTGGACCGGTGTATGGTGCCCATCGGTGACGGCGTCACTCTTTGCCGGAAACGATAAACACAGTCCCGGATAAAACAGGACCCGGTCACGACTTTTTGCCCGTGGTTTGCCGACTGCCGTCGCGGTATCCTTTCGCTGTATGCTACGCGAACTGCTCTACACTCTCACCTGGACGCCCGCCAAGTTGCTCGTGCGTGCCATCCTCTGTTACCTGGGGCGTGGTCGGGTCCGTGTCCACGATGCCGAAAATGTTCCGCATCGGGGCGGCGTCTTGATTTGCCCGAACCATGTCAGTGATGCCGACCCGGCTGCGATCGCGGTTACCTGTCCACGCAGGACGCCCTACTTCGTCGCCAAGCGCGAACTGTTCGACATCAGATACCTCGGCTTCTGGCTCCGGCTGTGGCGCGTACTGCCCATACAGCGCGATTCCGCGGACCGCGCCGCCCTCCGCCGGGTCGAGGAACTGCTCAAAGCGGGCGAAGCCGTGATCTTGTTCCCCGAGGGCGGGGGCAATGACGAAGCGACGTTGCAACCGCTCCACGCCGGGGCGCTACTGATCGCCTTGCGGGCGAAGGTGCCGGTGGTTCCCGTCGCAATGCGAAACACCGCCGCCATCTGGACATACAGTGACGTACTTCCCCATCGCGTCGGCAGCCCGCATCCGATTTCGGTGACATTCGGCGAGCCGCTAGACTTTTCCGACATTTGGGGCAAGCCCGGCGCGACGGAAACCGCGACCCGACGGCTCACGGAAACGCTCGCCGCGATGCTCGGCCAACCGGTCCCGGTCGGCAAGCCCAGAAATCGATCGGCGGAGGAGACTCTCACTCAGACGTAGTGCGGAGCCCCCCGCCCCCAATTCTGGGGGGGCAAGAGGGAACTTGCGGCGTCACACTCGACCGGCGAACAGAACTCCCTACTCTTCCCTCTTGCCCCCCCAGAATTGGGGGCGGGGGGCTCCGGGTTTTAGCACTTCCCCGTCACCCGGCGATATTGAGCCAGGAAAGGGGCGATGAGCAACGCGAACGGGTCAATTTGCTATTATCGCTTTTCAAATTATGGATAGTCACGCGATAGATGTTTTGTCACGACACTTCGAAAAAATCGGGGCGCGATTACGGGTAGAGTCCGAGGGGACACCGCGCCCCTTCTCACGCGGGCGTGAGCCGTATACACTCGATGTCCAGGAAGGCAAACGAGGGAGCAAAGAAGAAACCTATTTGTTGCGGGTACGGCCGGCCGTGATAGAAAGCCTCGAGATGTCGGTTCTAGATGTACGGCCGCAATCGCGCCATCTGCTTCTCATGGCACGACCGATTGTCGAGGAAAGTCCGGGTCGCTCCCCCCTGATTCTCACCGAGCGAAGCCGCTTACTTTGCGGGCATGACGAGCGGCACTGGTTTGTCGCCGCCGTCAAAAACGGTGCCGGTGCGCCCACTCGTGTCGCCGAAGCGATGGAAAGCTTAAAGCCGGACGGCGTTGCGGAGCGTCAGCGACACGCGGGCGTCCGTTCGAAAGACTGGCACCGCCGAAAGAACGCCGGGTTTCTGCGGCAGGGGGAGTGGTTCTTCGTGCCTGAACCCGATCTTGTTCCCAGCAAAGGAGCAGTCATTTACTCGGACGAGCCGATTCGGCGCAGTTCCGGCAACAAGCCGCACCTGGTCGAAGAGTTGATGCGCGACGGAGGCGAGGCGGTTTACGTGTGCGACAACTACCCGCGCGGCGTTTCCGAAAGACGGTATACCCAGCTTCTGAAAAGCAAACCGGAGACCCGACTCTTCAACTGGCAACCGATGCGCCGCAATCCGACCGTGTTCGCTCGCGGGCGCGTCCGCCACGCTGATCACGCCACTTTGTTCCTGCCCTGCTGGCACCGGGTGCGAATGAACGGCGAAATATTATCGGCGCAGGTGGCGTTTTTAGATTGATTACACAGCGAAGTAGAAGGCGCGGCAAATCGGGAACGGGACGAGTGCCGCGCTTTCCGGTATCATATCTCCTAGCAATGAGTATACTTTCGAATCGAATGGATTCGACCGATGAAGTTGACCACATCGGCGAGTCCGTAACCTCCCCATTCACCTTGAACTCTTCCGTAGATTGGCGCGAAACCGCAATGAACGATGCGCTCACCGTGGAGGCACGTCGCGGGCAGTCCGAACGGCTTTTGCGGCGCATCGTCCGCGAACGGCTTCCCGGCTATGCGGTGCTTTCGGTGTATCCGGAGCGGTTGCACCTGCTCCAATGGCTCCGTGCCGCCTGCCAGAACTTCCGGACGTGCCTCACGGGTTCCAGCGAATACGAATCCGTGAACGAACGGGAGACATACTGGTCGTATATGGGCTGGTACGCCGTGGAATGGGAAGGGAACGCCTTCGAGGTTATCCTGACACCGGACTACGACCTGAACGGTGACACACTGGTGGTGGGTGCGGACGCGGCAAGGGTTCACGCCTTCTGCGACGCCCTGATTAAAGCCACGGACGGTCCCGTCGGTCGCTGTCTGCGCTAC
>JACMMA010000598.1 GCA_014379275.1 Armatimonadota bacterium
GCGCGGAACAGTCGGGCACGGTGGCGTCGGTAGGCTTCGATCTATACACACAACTGCTAGAAGAAGCGGTGAAGGAGATGAAGGGCGGCGTGCCGGTGGAGAAGGAAGAGCCGCTCCCGACCGTGGACCTGCCGGTCGCGGCGAGCATTCCGGAAAAGTACGTGCCCGGCGAGGCGCAACGCATCCTGATGTACAAGAAGTTAGCCGCCGTGAAGCAGCGCGACGACGTGGCGCGATTGCAGGAAGAGTTTGAGGACCGCTTCGGTGACCCGCCGCAACCAGTCTGGAACCTGCTCAGTCTGCTCCGTTTGCGCCTGCGTTGCAAGGAGGTCGGCATCGAGAACATCACAACCGAGGGGACGACGATTGCGATTCTGTTCAACAAGGAGACGAAACTTCCGGTGTCGACGCTCCGCCCGCTGACGATGGCGTTCAAGGCGCAGGGTGGGACGTTCAACGAGGGGCGCGTTTCTGTGATGATTCAATCCGCGCAGGTTCTCCGCCAGATCGAGGAGATGGTCGAGGTGCTGGCAAAGGCGATCCAGGAAAAAGCCGCCCCGCCCCCGGCAAGTCCCGGTGCCACCAAGCCAAGCGAACGCGTCCGCCGCGCCGTGACCGCGCCGCGCCGTTAACCTCGGCACAATCAGCGCGTAAATGGGCGCGTTACATTGCGCCTGTTTTCCGCCCGTGATAGACTCCTGTTCAATCAAAGTTTGGCTCCCTGACCAGAGCCGCCTGTTTGCAGGCGGCTGTGGGGAAGTCGGTGAAGCGTGTGGGATAATCCACCGCCATTCCGACGCTGTCGCGCAACCGTGAAGGCGGGGTCGTTGCCGGAAAGTATCCGGTATCGGCTTCGCCCAAGCCGGGTCACCAGTCAGGGAGAGTTCGCCGTCGTCCGGGTCTGACACTCCACATTCGTCAGAGACCGGATGAGAACATCTGCGCGTAACAGATGGCATCGAGCCGAAGACCCTCCACCGGGTGTTCCTCTTTCTGCCCTTCTCCGTGTCTCTAATGTTCCGTGCGTCCTCTATCGCCGAACCCCGACCGGAGGAAATATGCATTGTTCATCTGTTCGCTTTCCGCCCACCCTTCCTAACCCGGTTGCCCCGGCTCGCCGCCGTGTCTCTCCCCGATTGCGCACCCTTAGCCGGGCTAAAGACACCCACGATGCGCGAACGTTCGGAGCGTCTTTCTCCAGAGCGTTCACGCTGATAGAGCTTCTGATTGTTGTTGCTATCATCGCGATCATAGCTGCGGTTTTGTTCCCGGTGTTTGCTTCCGCCCGCGATAAGGCACGACAGGCAATGTGCCTTTCCAACCTCCGTCAGATCGGTCTGGCATGGCTGATGTACGCCCAGGATTATGACGAGACCGCCTGCCCGTCGTACTACTATTCGGAGGACTTCCGCTACGAAACGGCATGGGATTTCCAGATGGATTGGGGCACGATTGTCGATGACGTGCCGAAGTGGGAGTACGGGCTTCTCGGCTCCTACAGCAAAAGCGGTACGTTACATAATTGCCCTTCTTTCAACGGCAACGCCTGGGGACGACCCTACACCGGGTACGCCTACAACGCTTCCTACATCGGCGGTGATGTGCTCGCCGAAATTCCCGTCTGCACCCTCGCGCAAATAACCGAACCGGCAAACACCGTTACATTCGCGGAAGGCGGCTTCGGCAAACCAGTAGCCGCCCAGAACTATCTGCGTGCCCCCGGCGATCCCCTTTATATGGCGGGCAAGGTGCACTTCCGCCATCAGAAAGCAGCCAGCGTCGCCTACGCCGACGGGCACGTCAAGGCGGCGACACGACAGCATCACGAAACATCTCTGGAACCAGATTGTGCCGCGCTTTCCGAGGACGATTCCGCCTACGATCTGCAATAAGATCACCCGGAAATACCGGGATATCCAGCGGGAACGCGGGCAACGCATCGGCATACCTGCCGAACCGCACACCTCCACGAACCTGCCCGGAAAAACAAACAGAAAGAAGAATCTACTTATGTTCTTTATTACAAAACGTTCGCGTGTTGCTTGTCACAACAACTCATTTGCTATCATTGCGACCTTAGCAGTAATAGCTAACGTTGAAATTGTTGGTACACCTACCCAGGCGGCGGATGATCGGTTCGCTTCCTCGGTAGTCAGTACCACGGGGAACTTTAACAACGGCCTGTATCGCACGCCCGCTGCCTTGCTCGGAAAGCCGACGACCTATATCCGGGATCAGTTTCCGGCACCCGGCGGGCAGGTCAACGGTAGCGTTGCCGCCTCAATGGTGTTCGCGCCCTACAATACGGCACCGGACGGAACGAGGCTGATCACGACGATCAATACGAACGAGCAGATCACCGTGATGTTCGACACGCCTATCGTGCATGATCCGAACCACTGGTTCGGGATGGACTTTACGGTGTATGGGAACGCCTTCTTCGGCAGTAGCGGCTTCGTGTCCGGCAACACCAACATGGAGCAACTCACGATTTCTGGCGGTGGCATCTTCCGTGAACGGACCCAGGTGAGCGTCAGCCCGGACAACATCAACTGGTACACCTATACCGCGGGGCCGTTCGGGGACGATTATTACCCGACCAACCCGTTCGCGTGGGATCGGGTGAGCGATACGTGGGGCGCGGAACTTGACTGGACCAAGCCGGTGAATCCGGCACTCACGGCGTCCGCTTTTTCCGGCACTCACGGCGTCCGCTTTTTCCGGCTTGAGCGTGGCGGACGCCATTGACTTGTATGACGGCTCGGCGGGTGGCACGTCGTTCAGTTTGGCGGCAACAGGCTTTTCGAGCATCAGTTATATCCGTGTGACCGGCATCGGCAACGCAGGGGAGATCGACGGCTTTTCGCGCGTCGGTTTCGCGAACACGGGCGTCGTCGTGGTGCCGGAACCGGGAACGATGGGACTGATATTCTTCGCCGGGGTGGGGGGACTTGTCTGCCGTTGCGTCCGCCGCAAGGGCGGGGTCATACCGACACGCACCGATTGGAACCGTTGATCCCATCCGGTCAGTGGGGACGAATTCCGTCCCCACTGACCGGACGGCGAGTCATGCAACAAGGAAGTATTACTTCGCCTTGAACACTTCCTCGTTGCTGGAATCGATGATGTACCGATATGCCGCCTGACCGCCGCGAATCATCTCCGCGCGGGCTTTGGGATCGGCTATTTTGTTTACCTCGGCGATATATTCCTGGTAACCGTCGCTCTTCGCGTAGTAGGTCGGCGTGAACTGGAGCGTCTCCCCGATCTTCTCGCCGATCATCCGCCCGCCGTTCGTGATGCCGCCGTAGTAGACGTGCTGGACGCCGAGCGCAAAATACGGTCCGTTACGTTCGCTTTCGCGGATCTCCTGCAGGAACGATTTCGTCAGCGGGCGTGCCTGTGCCTCGGTCGGCACGCCGGAACCCAGCGCGGTCAGGTCGTCCGCGAGCAAAACCAGCACGTTCTTTTGCGCCGCGCCGTAGGGTACCGGTTTTGTGGGATCGGCACCGCTCAGAATGCGATGCACTTCGTTATGGACGAGTGCCCGCTGTTGCAGGTGCGTGCTCAACTGCTCCTTGGTGAGTTTGCCGTCGAACAGCGTCTTGTTGAACGCCGCCGCACCGACGACCTCGTGATTGTTGGCGTAGGACGCCCGCAGAATCTGGCTGAACGGCTTGTTCGCCGCTGTCGCTACCGGGACTGCCGGGTTCGGGAAGGTAAGCGTCGCCCAGCGGTGGACGGCGGGGTACTTTTTACCCCCTGCCTCGCCCGGTTTCGCTTCCTTCACCAGAGCGCGGACACCGACGAACCCGCCGATTTTTCCGGTTGGAAACGTCACCCGCGCTTCGCCGAGTTCGTCGGTGCGGATACTGACCGGCGTGTCGCTACCGGGAGTGTGTACCCAGACCTCGGTTTGCGCGACGGGCCACCCCCCTTGCCGGACCGACACGACCAGCGTTTCGCCGTCCCGCCGCGCGAGCAGTTCCGCCGGTGTTTTCGTTACTGTTGCCGCCGCCGTGAGCGACGCC
>JACMMA010000599.1 GCA_014379275.1 Armatimonadota bacterium
ACGTACCAGTCCTGTCACCCTTGCCACCACCCACTTTCGGCAGGGGGTGCATCCTGTCCGAAGTCAGAATACTCGCCCTTAAAATCCCGCGCGGCTATCTAATTTTATTCTTCAGGAAGCGTTCTTTTCTGCTTCGGCATTCCGATGGTGACCATTTGTATTACTTTTCCGACGGGGTTGTTCGCCTCTTCGGACAATCCGTGACCGGACCAGGCCGGAGTCATCAGATGCTCGTGATCCCCAGGAGATTTCAGATTATGAAGCAACGAAAGGAGAATTTCCTTTCCCTCATCGTCCACAAAGACTTCCAGTATACCCTCGTCAACATGCTCAAAAGTTATCATTTCTGATTCTCGTTTACCGTATCGGGCGCATCCCGGAGTTCGGCAAGGCGCCGCGCCCGGCGGACACGAATATAGGTCGCTGTGATGGTCGAAAGGTAATACCAACCGGCATGGAAGGTCAGGTACGGGTCGGCTCCATGCTTCTTCAAGGGGTTTCGGAAGGTGTTCACTCCGGAGCTAATTTACTCCATTCCATGATGTCATCCTCTTTCCCGGCGTCTTATCTTACCGTGTCAGATCGGCGCGTCGGCATTTCCTGTACAAGCCGTTCGACGTGCGTCGCGCCGCCTACGTACCGGACGCGGTAAACGTCCGGGTTTGTCAACCGCTCCCACTCGGCGAAACCGACCGCGTCATCAAAGTGCTTCAGGAGCAATGCGAGCAGGTTGCCGTGCGTGACGATCACGGTGGTGGTTGCCGGATGCGACAGCGCATCGCGGATCGCCGCGACACCCCGCGCCATTGCCGCCCGGCTCGACTCGCCTCCGGGGAGGCATTGGTCCGGATCGGTGAAACTCGCGGCAAGGCGATCCTTCCAGTCGGGTAGCGACGTGCCGGACAAAGCGCGTTCGATTAGTCGCTCGTCGGTTTCGAGGGGCAATCCCAGACGATCCGCCAGCGGCGCAACGGATTGGCAGGCGCGCACGTAGGGGCTGGACACGATGCGCCCGATGGACTTTTCGAACAGCCACTCGCCCAGAGCCTCCGCCTGTTCGATACCTTTCGGCGTCAACGGGGCGTCGGGCGCCTGTCCCGACGTTTCGCAATGACGTATGAGATACACGGTCTTATCCATCGGTGTCCTTTTCTCTGCCACAGCCGACCGGGACCGGCGCGACACACAAGCCAGCAAAGTTGTCCGAACAAAACCGCGAATCAGAGGCGAAACCCGATCAGAAACGCGGGTGACGCCTGGTACCCATCGGTGACGATCAGAGTGAGGCCCGTTTCGAAGAAAACCGTGCCCCGTGTTTCATACCCGAGCAAAAACTTCAAACCGACCGCTACAGTGTCGTCATCCGGCGTGGAACGCACCGCCCGGTCGTACAGCCCGATGGCCGCCCCGCCGTACCCGCCGCCGCTCACCCCCGGATAAAAGCGGGCTCCCAAGCCGTAGCCGCTGTTTGTCCCGTCGATGACCGGAGAACTCAAATCGGCGTACACGAAACCAGCCAGTGCGTTGGGGCGGGCCGGGACCACGTCGAAGGAAAGACCCAACCGGAACGCCCCCGTCGTCCGAAAGTAGGTTGACTCAAACGAGTTGCCGCCCGTGAGCCCTTCGTTCTGGGAGGAGTCGAATCCGGCCGTGATGCGGAAGGGATGATTCTGTGCTTCTGCCGGGGCTGACAGACACAACAGGGACAGCATGCCCGCGACGTAAAGCAAATAGGGACGGATGGAGCGCATGATGGGGGAGTCTTTACCGAGCAGATCGCGGCGCGACGGAGTTACGGGAAAGCTTGCCTGCATTCTATCGAAAAAGCCACGGGATAGCAAAATCACCTTCTGTTGCCGGTGTAATCACGGAAGCACCTCGCGGTCTTTCGGAGGTGCCCGAGTGTAGCAAGGTAGCGGGCTTCGCGGAGGATGGCCGGGGCATAGATGCCCCGGCGAACCGCGCGCCCCGACAGCGAAACTATGGTCTGCCCGCATCGGTCAAGGAAATGACTCCCATATCGCCGACCGTCAAGCCGCGTTTCGTCCAGCTGCGCGAATCTTTTCCGTAAACGGACAGTCTCCCTGGTTCGCCCGCCAGGACGCCGGGGATGGCGAACCGCCCGGCTGCGTCCGTGTCGCCCCGCCAAAAGCCGCCGGGGGTGTTCAATACCAGTCGCGCCCCCGCGACCGGCTTTTGTTGCGGGTCTTGAAGAGTCCCCGTCGCCGTGTCGTTGCCCCGCGTCAGTACGATTTTCCCGAGATCTTTTGTCTCGCCAGCAGACACCGAAACGCCGTCCCGGATCACGGCGCCGAGGACCCCTTTCTGAGACAAGTAAAGAATACGTGTGCGCGGCGTTTTTGCCCCGGTGGTCGCCCGGAACAGGACGCGGTACGACAGACCCGGCTGGACAGCGATCCGGAACCGCCCGTCCGTATCCAGACGTAAACTATCGCCGTAGTGGTAGTTTTCCCCAGTAACCAACTTTATCAACGGGTTACAAATTGGGTTTCCGGGCGGGGTCGTCACCCGCCCGGTCAGATATCCGACCGCCGCCGTGGAAAGCCGCAGGGTGATTTCCTTTTCGTCGCCGGGAACGACCGATGCCATGGCCCCCTCCGGGCCGCGCTTCACGAAGACCGTGATCAGCGAGTCGTCCGGGACGCGCTGCTGCCATCGGAAATAGCCCTTCGCATCCGTGTTGGTACGGAACTCCGTTTGCCCGTGACGGACGATCACGTCGTTCCAGATCACCGGTTTCCCCGACCCGTCCAGAACGCGCCCGGCGACAGTCGGAATGTTTTTGCGCGACACGACGAAATCGAGGCGGGCGGTATTATCCGCACGGACGAGGACCGACTGACTGTCGCCCTCCGCGACGGAAACCCGCGCCTCGCCGACCGGCAGAGACAGTTCATAGTTCCCGTCCCGGTCGGTAGCCGTGAGACTCCGGAAGACCATTACCCCGCCGGGCTGTTCATAGTACCCGTTAGAAACCGTAAGGTGGGGCATCGGCTTGCCTCCCGAATCGGCTACCCGCCCGACGAGTTTCGCCGCCCGTTGCAGAGTAAAGTCTCGGCGCAGGATAGCGCCGGATTCCGGCATATCAGTCTCCTGCGGCGTGGCGTCGATGAGCGTTTTGTCTTCGAGAGCCCCCCTGTGTTCGAGAACCCGCGTATAAATCTGGTGCCGCCCGGGCGGCAACCCGGCGAGTCGGTACCGTCCGTTTATGTCGGTGTATACGTCCCGGAAGACCGGTCCCGGTTCGGGGCGAAATGCCACCGCCATCACGCTGACCATTCCACCGTACGGGGTGCCATCCGGGCGACGGATCGTGCCCTCGATAGTCCGCCCCGCGCCGAGTGTCAGAAGTGTGTCCTTTCCCGACCGCTTCGAGCGGAGGAGCGAATGGCGGGAAAGATCGAAACCCCACCGGAGCGTTTCGCTGCCCGGCAAACCCGTCACGCGGAACACGCCCCGATTGTCTGTTTTTCCGCCGTACCCGTGCGATCGAAGCACGACGGACGTCCAGGGAGAAGTGTCTGTCAGCGCATTCACCCATACCGGAAGCCCGACCACCGGCTTGCCGCCCGCGTCGCGCACCGTCAGCGTGTGATTGCGCGGCGGCGTCAGGGTGACGAAGCTCCCGTTTTTCACGAACCGCACCGGCGAAGCCCCGAGTCCGAATCCATTCGCCCGGATCAGGAGAGCGTCCGAGGCGTGCGTGCGTCGGAATCGATCCGTGATCGGCGTGCCTGCAGGGATGCCGGGTGCTCTATCGAATGCGAACCTGCCGCGCCGGTCGGTTCGGACGGTGGCAAGTACCTTTTGCCCTTTCCAGGCGGAAGGTCCACGAGGTATCCGATAATCATAGACCAGCCAGGAAACCTCGGCGCCCGGGACCGGCTTTCCGGCGCGGTCCGTGACGATCCCGGACGGCAGTCCGTAGGAGCCGACGCCGACGCGGGGGACGCCGTCGGGCGCCAGCGGTGTCAATCGCAGATCCGCCCGCAATAAGGGGGTATTCGCGGTCACCGTTACGCGGCGGCTGTCGGTGCGCATCAGGTCCCCGCCGCCCCAGCGAAAGACGCTCACCTGGTATTCGCCGGGGATCAAGCCGTCCACACGGTACCGCCCCTCGGAATCGCACTTACCTCCCCGAATGGTGCGGGGGACATCGATCGGCCGGCTGTCGGTACCCTTCACAGGCAAAATGTCCACGCTTATCTTGTTGTCAGCGGGTTTGCCGCCCGGCAAATATACCGTGCCGGTGAGGGAGTAGCGTGGACCGAGTGTTAGCGTCGTTCGTGTGCCTACCCGGTCCGTGTGATAGAGGGCGTATTTGCCCTGGTCCCAATCGAACCAGGGGAGTCTGCCCGTGGGAAGACCGGACACGCGGTACTCGCCGTCCGCGTCGGTTTTGCCGGTGTACCCGAGCCACTTAATCGGGAACCGGCTACGTCCGTCGTTGTACGAATCGGCGCACACGGCAACGCCGACCAGCGGGCGATTATTCCGGTCCTGTAACGCGACCGTGTACTCTCGCTGCTCCGCTAATCGGAGTGTCACGGCGGGGTTCGGTTCGCGCACCCGCTCGACAGTCAGCCCGTAGCCCGGCACTCGCGCCATGATCCAGCCGTTGCCGGTGTAATACCACCCCTTATGGTTCTTTCCCTGGTACCGGACACCGAGGCGCGGATCGAACGAGAATCTGCCGGCGGCGTCCGCGGAAACTGTGGCGAGTGCCACGGCAGGCTTTTTTTGCATCAATGTGACCCAGGTCACCCGCGCCCCCGGCACCGGTTTCCCCGCCGTGTCGAGCACGACGCCCGCCATCCGGTTTTCCTGTGCGACCGCCGGGGTTTTCGCGGTGTCGCGCCGCGCGACCGCCCGCCAGGGGACGAAGGCCGTCGCCGCGAGTAGAACGGCGACGGTCCCGAGCGCGAACGCGCGGCGGCGGGTGAGAACCGGCGCGGCGAGTGCTTCGAGCCGTTGCCGCAAACGCGAACCACTTTCCACCGCCCCGACCGCAAGCGCCGGGACACGCCCGGAGCGACAGAGCGACGCGTGAAGCAGGGTGCGCGCATAGTCGGCGGGCGCGGCGGCGGTCAAACCGAGCGTGAGCGCGTCGGCGGCTTGCTCGCGTGCCAGCCGTTCCTCGCCCCGCGCCAGGTGAATGAAAGGGTGGAACCAGAACACGATCTGTGTCACCGCGCCCGGCCACTCCCACGCCAGATCGCCGCGCCGCAGGTGCGCCAGTTCGTGCGCCAGAATCAGCGACTCGTCCCCGGCGGATTCGCCGGGAAGGAGGATCGTGCCGAACGCGAGCAGGGGACTGCCGACTTCCGCCGAACGAGCCAG
>JACMMA010000600.1 GCA_014379275.1 Armatimonadota bacterium
CTACGAGCACCCAAAACACGCCGAAAGAGACTCACCGATGATCCGACCTACCGTGCCTGACGATACCCCGGCACTGCTCGCGCTTGCCCTTGCCGGCGATCTGTTCCGACCGACTGAAATCGACTACCTGCGCGACATGCCGACCGATTATTTCGGCGGCAATCCTGACTCGGGACGTTTCTGGATCATTGACCAATATGAAAACGGCGACCCGGTGGGGCTTGCCTTTTATGAACCGGCAGCCTTCACGACCGGCACCTGTAACCTCCAACTCATCGCGATTCACCGGGATTATCAAGGGCGAGGGCGTGGCGCGGAATTGATCCGACATATCGAGAAAAAACTGACTGAACGCGGCGAACGTTTATTCCTCGTAGAAACATCAGGGCTACCCAGTTTCGAGCGCACACGGAGATTCTACCTCAAGTACGGCTTCACTGAGGAGGCGCACATCCGCGATTTTTACAACGCGGGCGAAGATAAAATTGTGTTCCGTAAGGAATTACAAAACACTTAAGCGAAACTCCAATAACATTCAATGCTTAGCGCAAGTACAATCAAAAACGCCGCATGCCCGTGACTTATCGGCGGGCATGCAGCGTTTCGCTCATTTAAAGCGGCTAAACACGAACCGTGGAACGACTGGCGAGCGCGGTTTCGCCGGGCGTGCTAGGTGCGAGCGGCTTGCCGAGCAGTTCACCCGCCGCGTTGAGGACGCCGAGCGTGTCCATCCCGCACAAGCCGCGCAGGATCGGGATCGGTCCGTGCTCGACAAAGGCGTCCGGCAAACCGAGCGTTTTCACCGATACGTCCCCCATTCCATTTTCCTGGAGCAGTTCGATCACCGCGGAGCCGAACCCGCCGCGAATGACACCGTCCTCAAGGGTAATCACGCAACCGGCACGGCGGGCGAGGGGCAGGATCGTCTCGGCGTCCAGCGGCTTGCAGAACCGCGCGTTGACGACCGAGGCGCGGACGCCGTGTTCGATTTCCAGTTCCCGTGCCGCTTCCAGCGCGACGGAAACGATGGGACCATAGGCGATCAGGAGAAGATCCTCCCCTTCCCGCAACACTTCCGCCTTCCCCCACTCGATCGGCGCGGGGTTGGGGTCCAGTACCTCCCCGCCGCCGCGCGGGTAGCGGAGCGCGACCGGTCCGGTTTTATGGCGGAGCGACCAGCGCACCATCTCGCCCATCTCGGCGGTATCTTTCGGAGACAGCATCGTCATGCCGGGGGTCGAGCGCATATAGGCGATGTCGAAAACGCCGTGGTGGGTCGCGCCGTCGTCACCGACCAGACCGCCCCGATCCAGGGCGAAGATCACCGGCAGGTTTTGCAGGGCGACGTCATGCACGATCTGGTCGTACGCCCGTTGTAGGAACGTGCTATAGATCGCGCAGACCGGCGTCATGCCGTCCGCCGCCAGGCCCGCCGCGAACGTCACCCCGTGTTGCTCCGCGATCCCGACATCGAAATATCGGTCAGGGAATTTCTGCTGAAATTTTGCAAGCCCGGTACCGTCCGGCATTGCGGCGGTGATAGCGACGATGGACTTGTCGGTTTCGGCTTCCGTGTTCAACGCTTCCACGAACGCCTGCGTAAAGGTCGTGCCCGACGCCTTCTTTTCCATCTTGCCGTCTTCGACGGTGAACGGCGTCACGGCGTGGAACGAGCGCTGGTCGCCTTCCGCCGGTTCGTACCCTTTGCCTTTGGTGGTCAGGACATGAAGCAACACCGGTCCTTTGATCTTTTTGACTTCCTCGAAAATCGCGGCCAAGTTCTCCGTATCGTGCCCGTCGAGCGGTCCGATATACTGGAAACCTAACTCCTCGAAAAACAAGCCGGTATTGGCCGGAGCCGCGAAATGTGTCGCCGCGTGTTTCAGTCCCGCCGCCGTCTTGTAAAGCAGGCTGTCCTTCTCGAACGTGCGCTTGACCCGCGCTTCGGCGCGCTGATAGAGTGGCATCAGGCGTAGTTTCGCCAAGTATGTCGCCATCGCGCCGACGTTTTCCGCGATGCTCATCTTGTTGTCGTTGAGCACGACGATGAAATTTGTTTTGGAGATTCCGGCATTGAGCATCGCCTCGAGTGCCATGCCGCCCGTCATCGAGCCGTCACCGATCACCGCGACGACATGTCCTTCCTCGCCGCGAATGTCACGCGCTTTGGCGAACCCGAGTGCCGCCGAGATCGAGGTGGATGCGTGTCCCGCGCCCCAAACGTCGTAACGCGATTCGTCGCGGCGCAGGAAGCCGGAAATCCCGCCGTACTGCTTGATTGTCGCGAGTTTCTTCCAACGGCCGGTCAGCATTTTGTGCGGGTATGACTGATGCCCGACGTCCCAGATCACCTTGTCACGGGGAATATCGAACGCCTTGTATAACGCAAGCGTCAGTTCAATGACGCCCAGGTTCGGGGCGAAGTGTCCGCCGACACGGGAAATGGTCTGAATGAGTCCCTGGCGAACTTCGCCGGCAAGGGCGCGGAGTTCGTCCCCGTTCATCTCCTTCAAGTCTTCCGGTCCGGTCAATTTATCTAAAAGCGGAAACTCGCTCGCTGTACTGGCTTGCCGCTCATCCATAGTTTCGATCATGTCATGCGCTTTCCTAGAACTCCAGGTACGCTTCGTCGCGTCTCTTGAAGTACCAATCGCGTCCCCGTTCGTCGGTAACGCGGACGGGCAGACCGCAGTATATGCCCTTAACATACCTATCATACCCGATTTACTGAATGCGTTCACTTCTTTTTACAAAGCGGACACCGTATTATGTGTCTACCGGAAGGTATCTGTCAAGTAAAGCGGTGGTTATTTTTCACATAAACCGAGTCATGAGTGCCAGGGTTCCCCAAAAGTGAGAGAAAGGAGTAATTGCGCCTTGCAAGACCCGGAGAAAGCACGCTATCTTGCTCTGTGACATCACTAAACGCCGCCCCGTTACCAAGACTTACTGTCAGTCCCACAAGCACGAAATGGTATGTTCGTAACGATTGGCATACTCGGGTGGAAAAGGTGCCCCTGTTCGCGAAAAACTCGCTATTCGTCGTAAGCAGAGCGATTCCGCTCGCCCCCCGTTCCCCATTCCGCACGGGTACGGTACATTTCAGACGGGAGGGAATAATCGTCGGAGGAGTGGTTGCGAAGCCGGTGCCACGTTCCCCGCGACTAGAACCCGCGTCGGATTTGGGTTTCGGTGGCCGTGTTATCCCTACTTGCGTTGGCTGCCATTGCCATGGTTTTGATCATCTATCTTCGTCGGCATCCGATCCCGAAACTTTTGGAAAGTTAGCCCCGTGGCATTACTTCGTGGTTTTCGCCGGGCGAATCAGATACACCTGCTCGCCGGGGCGGGCGAACCCGGCGCGGCGCGCTTCGGTTTCCGCGCCTTCGGGGGTTTTCAGGTAAGCGAGACGTTTTTCCAGAAGGGCATTTTGTGCGTGCTGCCGACGGAGTTCGTTCTCGACCTTCTTCACATCCTGAGCAACCTTCCAGCCCATCTGATACGGATGAATGATTTTGACGGCGAACGCCCACGCGGCATACACACCGACCGCCGCCACCAGAGCGAAGCCGGTGATCTTTAAGTAGTAGTTACCGGCACGGCGCGGCGTGCGGCGACGCATGCGGGCAACGGTCGGTGGCATGTTCGGCATTTTTAGGCGACACTCTCATTTCGTGTCGCCGCGCCTTGCTTTAGCGGTTGGCCGACGGTATGTACTTTGATCAGATTCGTGCTTCCGGGTATGCCCACCGGGGTTCCCGCCGTGAGGACGACCAGGTCGCCCTCCCGGACGTAACCCGCTTTCGAAGCCGCTTCCACCGCGTTCTCGATCATTTCGTCGGTGTCGGCGGGATACCCTACCCGGAGCGGGCAGACTCCCCATGACAGGGCCATCTCCCGTTCGGCGCGGTCGTTGGAAGTTGCCGCGAGGATCGGGCAGCGCGGCTTGAACTTTGAAAGGATGCGGGCTGTTCCCCCGCTGCTCGTCGAGCAGATGATCGCCGCCGCATTCCGGTCATGCGCGATGGTTGCGACTGCCTCTCCGATGGCGTCGGTGACGCTATCCCTACCGTACTGCGCGCGGGTTTCGTCGAATACCCGGTTGTGATCCAGCATTTCATCCTCGGCCCGACAGGCGATACGCGCCATCGTCTCCACCGCCTCCACCGGGTACGCGCCGACCGCCGTTTCGCCCGACAGCATGACCGCGTCCGTGCCGTCCAGAACCGCGTTGGCGATGTCGGTCACTTCCGCGCGGGTCGGGCGGGGGTTACGGATCATCGAATCTAGCATCTGGGTTGCGGTGATTACTGGTTTGCCACGCCGGTTGCAGGCGCGAATAATCTGTTTCTGGATGCGCGGGATTTCCTCGACCGGCATCTCGACTCCCAGATCGCCCCGCGCCACCATCGCGCCGTCGCATTCGTCGAGGATCGAATCCAAGTTGTTCACCGCTTCCGGCATCTCGATCTTGGCGATGATCGGCGCGAAGCGTCCCTCTTCTTCCATGATCTTGCGTAAACGGCGCACGTCGTCCGCATGTTGCACAAACGAGAGCGCGACGAAATCCACCCCGAGTTTCAGACCGAAGCGCACATCGGCTTCGTCCTTCTCGGTGACGGCCGGAATATCAAGGTGTGCCTCGGGGGCGGAAACCCCCTTTTTGGAGCCAAGTACGCCACCGAAAATGACTCGCGTGACGATCTCTTTGCCGTCGTTCTCGATCACGACGAGTTCCAGATTACCGTCGTCGAGGAGCAAACGGTGCCCCGCTTTCACGGAATGAAACATCGCCGGGACGGGAAGGTGGACGCGCTCCTCGTTTCCGACGACCGGTTCCGAGGTCAGCACCAGGCGGGCGTCCTTGCGCAGGCGTGTCCCTTCCGCCACAGTCCCGACGCGGATTTTGGGACCGCACAGATCCTGCAAAACGGCGACGCAACGCCCGGCTTCCCCGGCAGCTTTGCGCACCGCGTTGTAGCGCATTTCGTGCTCGGGGAACGTGCCGTGCGAGAAATTGAGTCGGGCGATGTCGAGACCGGCGATCACAAGCTCGGTGAGGGTTTTGGGGTCATCTACTGCCGGTCCGAGCGTACACACAATTTTGGTGCGCCGCATAAATTTGGGTCGCCTCGCTTTACGGGGGGGTTACTAACACCCATCATTATAGCCGCCCGTCTCGCCGAGTGTCAACGCAAACCGAAGGCAAACTGGTACAACTTTAGCAATTAAACCATTACCATACATAAATTATGAGAATCATGTACATTACTTACTTGATCGCCTGCAAGCGTTTAATTGCCGGATAATGATACAAGCCCCGAGCCCATGGCAAGGAGATACGACCCCATCGACGCCGCGAGGAAAGCCCAGAATCGCAAGTACCCCCGGATCACCCCTTCGGAAGCGTCCCGTAACCACCACGGCACAAGCCAACCTGGTACCGTCTTCGCGGCGGATGAATAAAAAACCACGGTAGCGAAAGCGATGAGTGCGTACCCTTAAAAAAGCAATGAGATCATGCCCCCATCACTCCTTCAATCGCCTTTAAAGTTCGCAACAGCTGCTCTAACTCCGATAATGGAAGCATTGTCGCGGAGTCGGATAGGGCTTTCGCCGGTTCGGGGTGCGTTTCCAGAAACAGGACATCGATGCCGACGGCGACCGCCGCCCGCGAAAGGTGCGGGATAAACTCGCGTTGCCCGCCCGACGAAGTGCCCTGACCGCCCGGCTGTTGCACCGAGTGCGTCCCGTCGAACACGACCGGGCAACCGGTCGTTTGCGCCATCGTCGGCAGGGAGCGGTAATCGACGACGAGCGTATTGTAGCCGAACGACACCCCCCGCTCACAAACCAGAATGCGCTCATTCCCCGTGTCGGCGATCTTCTTCACCGCGTTGGTCATGTCCCACGGGGCAAGAAACTGTCCCTTTTTGATGTTGACCGTTTTGCCCGTTTCGCCCGCCGCGACGAGAAGGTCGGTCTGACGGGAAAGGAACGCCGGGATTTGCAGAACGTCCACCGCCTCCGCGACTCGCTGACAGTGCGTCGGGTCATGCACATCGGTCAGCACAGGAACGCCGAACTCCTCGCGGATTTCGGCCAACACTTCCAAGCCCGCTTCCATCCCCTGCCCGCGAAACGACGCGCCCGAGGTCCGGTTCGCCTTGTCGAACGACGCCTTGAAAATATAGGCGATGCCGAGCGCGTCACAGATGCCCTTCACGGCCCCGGCGATCTCGCGGCACAGGTCGCGCGACTCGATCACGCACGGTCCGGCGATCAGCGCGAATGGTCTGCCGCCGCCGACAGACACGGACGGGGAAATCTCTACAATCTTGGTGTTTGGATTCATGAAGTCATTCTACCGCTTCATCTGGTTGCTTCGTGCTGTAAGGACCGGGCGTGAATCGCTCCATCACGCGGTCGGTGTAGACGACCGGGACGAAACCGTATTGTGCGTACAAGCCGTGGGCGTCGAGAGTGAAGAGCAGGAAGCGGCGCAGGTTTTGCAGGTCGGGGTCGGTCAGGATGCCTTCGATGAGGCGCTTTCCCAAGCCCCGCCCGCGATATTCGGGAAGAACGAACACGTCGGCGAGGTAGGCGAACGTCGCCTTGTCGGTGATCACGCGGGCGAACGCGACCAGATTCCCGGTCTGGGCATGATCCAGAAGGAACGGTAGCGAGTTTGCCACCGACCGCGCCACCACGTCACGCGCCACACCTTTCGCCCAGTACGTTTCCGTGGACAGGTAACGGTGCATGATATCGATATCGGCGTCAGTCGCCGTGTTTCGGAGGATGAAGCGTTCAGTCATGATCGTTTTCGAGAGCCGGTAGCATTTGCGCGGCGATCTTGGCAATGTTTCGGGCGTCGTCTATTCCGCGATGGTGCCGCCCTTCCAGCGGGATTCGCAGGTGCCGCAATGCCGCCGCCATCCCGAGGGGGCGCGTCCCAAACTGGGCGGCGAACTTTTTCTTTAGATTGATATGCTTCTCGAACGTCGCCGGGAAAGTCATCCCATGTCGCTCGCTGTCGCGGCGCAGTTGGTTCTGGTCGTACGCGCCCCAGGAGCAGAGCGTGAACGGCGCGTCCCCTTCGCACCACGCGACGAACCGGGGAAACGCCGTGTAGAACGGTTCGGCGTTGTCCACGTCCGCCTGTGTGATCCCGGTCAGGTCGCGGCAGAACGCCGAAAGGTACCGCGTCGCCACCGGGCGCACGAACGCGGCAAACTCCCCCGACGATTGCCCGACGGGCGTCGTGAGACAAACGGCCCCGATCTCGATGGTTTCCATCCGGTCCGGGGGGAAGTCGCTTTCGTCGCACGTCGCCTCTAAATCAACGATAATGTACCGCATCGTGTCGTCATCCTTTGTTGCGGTATCGCCGGGGCATCAGGTTTTGGTAAACAGGGCGCGGACCCGCTCCAGGTCTTCCGGCGTGTCCACCGATTCCGGGGCGTGCGCGATCTCGACCATACGAATCCGGTAGCCGTTTTCGAGCACGCGCAACTGCTCCAGCGATTCCGCCTGTTCCAGAGGCGTCGGTGCCATCGCGGGAAAGCGCGCGAGAAATTCGCGCCGGTACACATACAAACCGACGTGCTGACGTGGCGCGTAGGGGGCGGAGCCGTCGCGCCGGAACGGGAGCGGCGAACGGGAAAAATAGAGCGCATATCCGTTGCGGTCGGTGACGACTTTGACCACGTTCGGATCGTCTTCCCGCCCTGGCGGGAGCGGGCAGCAAACGCTCGCCATCACCGCGTCGCTATCCCGCAAAGCGTTTACCGCCGCGTCTATCGTCAGGGGATCCACAAGTGGTTCATCGCCCTGCACGTTCACGATAATATCGAAGTCGCCCGGCAAAGAATCCAAATATTCGGCGGCCTCCGCGACGCGGTCGGTGCCCGAACGGTGTTCCGGCGAAGTCATAACCGCACCTCCGCCGAATCGGATAACGGCTTCCCGTATGGCGTTGTCCGGGGTAGCAACCAGGACCTGTTCGACTGTTATCGCTTGCGCGGCGCGCTCGTAGACGTGTTGGATCATCGGCTTGCCGGCGATCTCGGCGAGCGGCTTATCGGGAAGACGGGTTGCGGCGAGGCGGGCAGGAATAATAACGGCGACGGACATGTTGGCGTGTATTGTACGACCGGCATCTCCCCATTGCAATACATTCCGTCGTTCCCCGGGTATATTGCCCTCATGAATCATTCCCTGCGATTGCCCGCACTCACGGCGGCGTTGCTGATGGCATATGGCGCGGTCGGCGCGGACGCGGTGCAAGCACAGAGGAACCGCAAAACGGTTTTCGGTAGCACCTACACGAATCTTGGTACGGGATGGAAAACGGACCCGCGGTTCGCCGCGAACGCCAAAGAGGATGAGAAATACGGGCGGGATACACCGCTGGTACACGCAGGCATTCGTACCTACTCTTTCACCGAGGTATCTAGCGCAATCGCCTCGCATCGATCGATTGTGTCGGCGTCCGCTCCTGGTTACTCACTTGATCTGGCTAAGGGCAAAGGAGAACTCGAAGTTTGCCGCGATACCGTGGAGTGGCGGACGGTAAATGGTTCGCCGTTCGCCGTGATTGCTCGCGTGGAGACCTACGACGAAGCGGCTACCTTGAGCGGACGACTCACCCCCGCGAACCGCACCGGGACGTACCTGATCGTCCGCGGTTTACGCGGCTATGAGCACATCAAAGCAGACATAAACGTGGCGTCGGTTCGCCATGCGAACGTACGAGCACGGGCTATCGCCGATGCCGGATATAAGCACCGGGAATAGCGGGGTTGCCCGTGCGTGGTACACTAAGGTTGCCATGCAAACGATTCAGGACGCGATCAAAAGCCGGATTTTAGTCATTGACGGCGCAATGGGCACCATGCTCCAGCGCCACAAACTCACGGAATCGGACTACCGGGGCGAGCGGTTCGCGGGCCACCCGATCGACCTTAAAAACAACAACGAGGCGCTGAACTTCACCCGCCCCGACCTGATTTACGGAGTCCACAAATCGTACCTGGACGCGGGCGCGGACATCATCGAGACGAACACGTTCAACGCGAACGCGATTGCCATGGCGGATTTCGACATGGTCGATATCGTGCGTGAAATGAATCTGGAGGCGGTGAAGATCGCCCGCCGCGCCGCCGACGACGTGATGAGTACCGACCCGTCGCGGACCTGTTTCGTCGCCGGTGCCTTAGGTCCGTGCACCCGCTCGGCGTCGGTGGTCGTGAATGCCGACAAGCCGGAGTTTCGCAACGTCACGTTCGACGAATTGTACGCGGCATATAAAGAGCAGGCGCAAGCGTTGCTCGATGGCGGTGCTGACTTTCTCTTGTGCGAAACGACGTTCGACACGCTGAACTTGAAAGCCGCACTTCTGGCGATTCAGGAACTGTTCGACGAGGGCGCACGGCGCGTTCCGCTGTCGGCGTCGCTGACCATCACCGACATCGCCGGTGGAAACCTTTCCGGGCAGAACCTCGCCGCGATGTGGCACTCGATCCGGCACGCCCCGCTTTTTTCGGTAGGCTTGAACTGCGCCCTCGGACCGAAGGAAATGCGTCCGTTCATCGCCGAACTTTCGGCGAGCGCGAATACCTTCGTGTCCGCGTATCCGAACGCCGGGCTGCCCGACCCCTTATCGGAAACCGGCTTCCCCGAAACGCCCGAATCGCTCGCTCCGAAGTTGCGCGAATGGGCGGAGTCCGGCTACCTGAACATCGTCGGCGGCTGTTGCGGGACGACGCCCGACCATATCCGCGCCATTGCCGATGCGGTTAAAGGCATCCCGCCCCGTCCGGTTCCGAAAACAAACGAGTGGATGAAGTTGTCGGGGACGGAGCCGTTCACGCTCCGCCCCGAAACCAACTTCGTTAATATCGGCGAGCGATGCAACGTCGCCGGGTCGCCGAAGTTCGCCAAGTTGGTGCGCGATGGCAAGTTCGAGGAGGCACTGTCCATCGCCCGCCAGCAGGTCGAAAATGGCGCACAGGTTTTAGACATCTGCTTCGATGACGGCTTGCTCGACGGCGCGGCGTGTATGACGCACTTCCTGAACCTGATTCAGGGTGAGCCGGACATTCACAAGGTGCCGCTCGTCGTGGACTCGTCAAACTGGAGCATCATCGAAGCGGGTCTGAAATGCTGTGTCGGGAAGCCGATTGTGAACAGTATTTCGCTTAAGGACGGCGAAGATATATTCATTCAAAGGGCGCGTAAAGTCAAGGAGTCCGGTGCGGCGGCGGTCGTAATGGCGTTTGACGAAGTTGCGCAAGCCGACACGTACGAGCGCAAGATCGCCGTCTGTGAGCGTGCGTACCGAATCCTGGTGGATCAGGTAGGATTCCCGCCCGAGGATATTATCTTCGACCCGAACGTTCTCACGGTCGGCACCGGCATCGAGATACACAACGAGTACGGCGTCGCGTTTATCGAGGCGACGCGCTGGATCAAGCAGAACCTGCCGCACGCGAAAGTGTCGGGCGGCATTTCCAATATCTCGTTCTCGTTCCGGGGCAACAACCCGGTGCGCGAAGCGATGCACGCCGCGTTCCTGTATCACGCGATCCGCGCCGGTCTGGATATGGGCATCGTCAACCCATCGCAACTCGCGGTCTACGACGAAATCCCGAAAGACCTGTTGGAGCACGTCGAGGACGTTCTCCTGAACCGCCGCCCCGACGCGACCGAGCGGATGCTGACGTTCGCGGAAACCGTCAAGGGCGACGGTGCGGCGAAGGATGTCGTGAAGACCGAAGCCGAATGGCGTTCCGGCACGGTCGAGGAGCGTCTGGGTCATGCCCTGCTCAAAGGCGTCACGGATTATATCGAAGTCGATACTGAGGAAGCGCGGCAGAAGTACGACCGACCGCTCCATGTGATCGAGGGTCCGCTGATGGACGGCATGAACACGGTCGGCGACCTGTTCGGCGCGGGCAAGATGTTCCTGCCGCAGGTGGTGAAGTCCGCCCGCGTGATGAAACGCTCGGTCGCCGTGCTGACGCCGTATATGGAGGCAGAAAAAGCCCTGCTCGGCGACGCCGCGAAGCCGAACGGCAAGGTGCTGATGGCGACGGTGAAGGGCGACGTTCATGACATCGGCAAGAACATCGTCGGGGTCGTCTTAGGGTGCAACAACTACGAGGTGATCGATCTCGGCGTGATGGTTTCGACCGATAAGATTCTGGAAACGGCGCGGCGCGAGAACGTCGATGTGATCGGCTTATCGGGCTTGATCACGCCCTCGCTCGACGAGATGATCGGCGTCGCGAAAGAAATGACGCGGCAAGGGTTCACGATCCCGCTGATGATCGGCGGGGCGACCACTAGCCGGGTGCATACCGCCGTGAAGATCGCGCAATACTACAAGGGGGGCGTGATTCACGTTCTGGACGCTTCGCGAGCAGTCGGCGTAGTGTCGTCCATGCTTTCCGACGAGCACAAGGACGAGTATCTGGCGCAAGTACTTGCCGAACAGGATCAGGCACGGGAAACGTTCGCCAACAAGCGCAAAGACAAGAAGATGCGCACGTTGTCCGATGCAAGAGCGAACAAGACCAAAATCAGTTGGCCTGGCTACACGCCTCCGGTGCCGTCGTTCACCGGCGTCCGTATCGTGGAGCCGACGCTCGCCGAGTTGGTCCCGTACATCGACTGGTCACCGTTCTTTATCACCTGGGAACTGCACGGCAAGTACCCGGCGATTCTGGACGATGCCGTTGTCGGTGAGGCGGCACGCAAACTGTGGGACGATGCGCAGGAAATCCTGGAATCGATGGTCACGGAACGGTGGATTCAACCGAAGGGCGTCTACGGATTCTTCCCGGCGTGCGCGGTCGGCGACGATGACACGGAACTCTACACCGACGACTCTCGCGAAACGGTCCTGACGACGCTCCGGCACCTGCGCCAGCAGACCGAGAAGCGCGAGGGCGAACCGAACCGTTCGCTCGCCGACTTCGTCGCGCCGCGAGCGAGCGGTCTGCGCGACTACGTCGGGGCGTTCGCGGTAACGGCGGGTTCGGGCGTGGATGAGATCGCGCTCCGCTTCAAGCAGCAACACGACGATTACAACGCGATCATGGTTTCCGCGCTCGCCGACCGGTTCGCGGAAGCGTTCGCGGAATGGCTACATGCCCGCGCCCGCGCCGATTGGGGCTACGGCGAGAACGAGTCCCTGACGCGTGACGAATTGATCGCAGAGAAGTATCGCGGAATCCGTCCCGCTCCCGGCTACCCGGCGTGTCCGGATCACACGGAGAAAACACGTCTCTGGAAACTACTGGACGTAGAAGCCCGCACCGGCATGACGCTCACGGAAAGCCTCGCCATGCA
>JACMMA010000085.1 GCA_014379275.1 Armatimonadota bacterium
GCACCTTTGTCGGCGGCGGTCATGTCGGACGATGTCCAGATGCCCATTCCGGTGACGTAAAGAACGCGGTCGGGGTTGAAAGGATCGATCTCGATATCGCCCATCCAGTGCCCGGCGTCGGCTTCGGGGCGTCCCCATTTCAGGAACGGGGCTTGCGACGAATCACGCACCGATTCCGGACCCAGGTCTTTCCACGTCTTGCCACCGTCCCTGGTACGGAAAATCGTGTCGTGTTTCGCCCAGCGGTCCATCGTCGTGACAACGAGCGTTTGAGGCGATCTGGCGTCCGCGGAAACGCCCGCGTAGCCGAACTTATCACCCTCGGCGGGTTTGATCGGGGTCACGTTCGACCACACATCCTTCCGGGTATCGACTTTCCAGACTGCGCCATCGCTCATGCCGTTCGGTCCCGGCGCGTCTCCGTAGGTGACGTAAAGCGCCCCGTCGCCGGAAAGAACGCCGTGGTGCGGTAGTAAACCCGTCGGTTGCCCCGCAACGGCTTTCCACGTCGCGCCGTTATCGGTGCTGCGGTATAGTCCGGTTACTTTGTCGGAAACGCCCGCGTATATCGCTTTCGCCTTTTTGTCGAACAGGACGAATATCGTGCCGATGCCGTTCGTTTTGTTCTTCACCGGGAAACTTTCGACCTTTTTCCATGTTTCGCCGGAGTCACGGCTTTGCCACAAGCCTTCGTGGCGCGTGCCTAGAAACAGCGTCGTGGGAGTATTCGGGTCAACGGCGAGCCGTTCCCCCGCCGAGCGTCCGTCCTCGTTGCCGCCGTTCTTGAACGGAAGCGGCGACACTTTCCAGGTCGTTCCCTTGTCCGCCGAGCGCAGGATCGCGCCGTTCCCCGCCCAATCGTTCGTATAAGTGCCCGCCGCGATGTAAACGTTGTTCGCGTCCGTCGGGTCTACCGCGATGCTTTCGATGCTGGTGAAGTTCCAGTCGGGTCCGCCGAACTGGTCCGTGAGGGGTATCCATCGTTTCGCTTTGTCGTCCCAGCGGTAAGCGCCTCCGACGTCGGTACGGGCATACATCAAGCCGCTCTCTTTGGGGTGGGTGACGATCCCGGAAACAAACCCGCCGCCGCGCACGACGACGTTTTTCCAGGTGTAGGCGAGTTTCGGGGTCGGAAACGTGTCCCGTTTCGCGCCCGGTTTGCTATTCAGGGCGAATGTTAATCCGCCCAGACCTGCGAGCAGAACGCCCACGCCGACGACTCGTGTTGTCAATTTCATAAAAGGTTTCATAGTGATTGTTTTCGTAGGACGCGCACGTCGCGCACGCCGAGCGTGGCTTCGCCGTGTACCGTATCTCCGGAAAGAAGATCGGTGTATATCACGTCCGGTGGGAGACGAACGGTTTGCGACGCCGCCCCGTGATTCAGGAGATACAGAACATCGGCTCGGGACGGCGACACGCGCTGTGTGACTTCGACCCCCGAGGGGGGCGCGGCACCCGCCGACAATGGTGACCCGATGCCCAGTTTGCGGCACACAGCGGACAGAACGGCCATGTAGCCCGTTTCCTCGGGGATTGTTGCCAGATAATATCCGGTTCCCTTTCCGTAGCGGTTCACGGTGAATACCGGTTCCCCGGCATAAAAATCATCGGTATACGTGGCGATAATCTCGGCGGTTCCCGGCCGGATGCGATCGCAAAGGATCGTCGCGCCGAATGTGCTTCCCGGTTCGATGGTATCGAAGCCCGCACCAAAGCGGATGCCATTCGTTTTGCCTTTGGGGAGTGCGTCGGTTTCCTCGGTCCACAAACCGAGGACCTCGGTGAGCAGTCCCGGTGCGCCGTTTTCGTAAACGAGATCGGTGTCATCGACGAGACCAGTGAATGCCGTCGCGAGGAGCGTCCCGCCATTCCGGACGTAATCCTGCAATCGCTCCCCGTCGGCTTTACGAATCAGTGTCAGTGTCGGTGCGATGACCAGATCGAACCGGGACAGGTCCGCGTCCGGGCAGACGACTTCGGTCTGGATGCCGAGTTCGAACAGGGCAGAATAAACGTCGCGTACCACGTTGCTGTAGTTCAGATCGACCGACGGACCGGAGCCGAAGCGCAGGTTCCACCAGTTCTCCCAGTCGAACAGCACCGCGACCTGCGCCGGGATTCGCCCGCCGATGGTTTCGCCGCCCAGCCGCTGTAGATCCGCGCCGAGTTCGGCGACATCATTGAAAACGCGGCCATCGGTGCGCCCATGATGCTCCATCACCGCACCGTGTAGTTTCTCGATGCCGCCGCGCCCGCGCCGCCACTGGAAGTACATCACCGAGTCCGCACCCTGCGCGACCGCCTGGAACGACTGCAAGCGCAACTGCTTCGGCGGTTTGATCGCGTTATACGGTTGCCAGTTTTGTTGCGAGGGCGACTGCTCCATCAACAGGAATGGCTGCCCTTCCTTCAATCCGCGCATCACGGCGTGGCTGAAAGCGATATGGGCCGGGGGGGCATTCGGACCGGGATAATTGTCCCATGATACGATGTCCATTTCCTTCGCCCACTCGCGGTAATTGAGCGGGAAGAACGTCCCCATCAGGTTTGTCGTCACCGGAATGGTCGGCGTGATCTCGCGTAGAACTGCTTTCTCGGCGCGAAAACAGTTGAGTAGGCTGTCCGATTGGAACCGCGCGTAGTCGAGGCGGAGGGCGTTCATACTTCGTTCGCCGTTTGCGTAGGCCGGTTCAATCTGTGACCAATCGGTGAAGGTATGCCCCCAGAACCGTGTGTACCAGACCCGGTTCAGTTCATCCAGCGAGCCATATTTTTCCCGTAGCCAGTCGCGGAACGCCGGGGCGCAGTTTTGCTCGCAGAAGCAGTGCGTGCCGTACTCGTTGCCGACGTGCCAGAGGGCGACCGCGGGGTGGTCCTTGTACCGCTCGCCGATCGCCCGAACCAGCTTCGTGGAAAGGCGGCGAAAATTCGCGGAATTCGGGCAGAAGGTGTGCCGGTTCCCATGCCGCGCTTTGACGCCGTTATCCTGTGTAACTAAAACATCCGGGTACTTCTGATCCAGCCATGCGGGCACGGAAGCGGTCGCGGTGGCAAGGCAGACGCGGACGCCGCCCCGGTGCAGTTTGTCCAGAATCCGGTCCAACCACTCGAAGGTGAACGTACCCTCTTCCGGCTCCAGCGATACCCAGCCGAACACGGGAAGGGTGGCGATGTTCCAGTTGGCGTCGCCCATAAAGCGAACGTCCTCGTCCCATACGGATTCCGCCCACTGTTCGGGGTTATAATCGCCGCCGTAAAGGATGCCGGACAGATTGAGGGCCGGTAAGTTGTCGAGATCGTTCGTGGTCATGCTGTCAGTGTAAGGTCGCCGCTCGGACTTTGGCAAGAGCGGCGGCCGATCCGTGCCGATTTATTGGACGTTCGCGTAGTACTCGGTCACATTTAACTGCCCGTTGCCGGCGAAGATTTCCGAGCCGAACTGGACGATGGTCAGGTATTTCGTGTGTTGCCCCGATAGAGGTCCCAGAATGTTCCGAAAGGGGTTACTGGGCGGGGCGACACTACCGCCCAGGCGAGTGCAATTAAAGGGTGTGATCCCCGGTTCAACGAGCACGGCTTCACGGCGTGGGAGCCATCTCGCTGGGTCGAAGTAAACGAATGTCGTCCACATAGTAGGGTGCCAGTGTTTCGCCGTAGCCTTCCTGTAGCCAGAATCCGACCACGTTAGCTTTGTTCGCTATACCGAGGTCTTCCAGAGCGACCGTGACTGTTTTCCATTCTTTGGCAGACAGCACAGGCAAAATGTGCTCGGTGGCATTTTTGACTTCTTTACCCGATTCGTATTGAGCGACCAGTTTCAGCCGCTGACGGCCTGTGTCGCCGCCGTGAATGCGGAATGCTACCCGGTCGTACGGTGCCATGTCCAGCGCGGCATGATGGAACGCGACTGCCTCGAATTTTTTCGATTCGACGCGGATACACATTCCGGGTGTGGCTTGCTTACTATCCGCCAAATCATGCTTGGCCCAGCTAAAATCTGACCATCCGTTCTTTAAAGCGTTGTCGTAGACGATATCGCCGGGAGAGGATGCGGCGGCGACGGTCGCATTCGGCGCCGCTACTGACACCGCGGCGGGTGCGGACTTGCTGGCCTGTCCTCCACGAACTGCCATCACAGCGAGGATTGTCATTGCGGCACCGATAACCACTACACCGAGTGGCTTGAGAATAATTCGCATTTACTTTACGTCCTTGTGGAAAAATCGTGTCACACAAGAAACGACCATGACCCCGATTATTTTTTCGCGCCTGCGGTGCTACGCGATGCTGCTTCCTGCGCCGTCCGCATCGCGTTCTCCTGCGCACGCTTCATCTCCGCCTCTACCTGCGGCTTGACCGAATCTGGAACAGCGGGAGGTACTGCCGCAGTCCCCGCACTAACGGCACCCGTGTTGGATGGAGTGGCGGATGCCTCTTCTTTCGGGGTGCAACCAGCCAGTAACATAAGTGCGATACTCGCTGCCAAACTGAAAACGTATATTTTCTTCATAAGATTTCCCGACAGATCGGTCGGCACCGATGGATGGCTTTGCGGAGCGTTTTCTACCGATGCCGACGATGATCGAACTAGTACGCGGCACCATTCACGACCGGGTTATGGATGTACTTGAAATAATCCAGCCCTTTGCGCGGGATTGCTTTCGCGTGGCCGTCGAGAAAGAGGAAGTTAGCCGTCTTGGCGTGTCGGTAACGCGGTAATCGGCCGCACCCATTCCAGTTTCCCGGCGGAGTTCCATCCGGCGACAATCCGTCGCAGTCACCGCGGGTTAGTGAGTAATCTGGGCGATTCGGGTCGCCTTGTGACCCCGTCCAGAACCACTGGGCACTGACAGTATCCCTGTAGCCCCAGTTGTGGGCGGGATCCGAGTCCGAGACGGCCCAGTTCGAGCCCGCTTCGAACAGCATGATTTTGTTGGCAGGTTCCGTCATGTCGGCGAGGCTGAAAACGCGCGGGGTGATGTCGGGGGCGGTTCCCTCCATGTAGCCAAATACGTTGTCAAGTACCTTGAAAGCGGTCGTCTCGTCGCGAGGAAAGGAGGGGCAGGCAAAGGCGCCGGCGTTCGAGGTGTATGCCGTTCCGTTCTTGATGTAAGGTTGCACCAAGCCTGTCCAGTCCGAAGCAAACCCGGCACCCTGGGCGTCGGCGGGCGGATACACTTCATCGTAATCTTGGACATACTGAATGGCCGCAAGACCGATCTGCTTTTCATTCGAGAGACACGTTGTCTGACGCGCCTTCTCGCGAGCCTGGGCGAATACGGGGAAAAGTATCGCGGCGAGAATCGCTATAATAGCGATAACTACCAGTAGTTCAATCAGTGTAAAGGCGGCACGGTTTCTCAAAGCCGCTGTAAATTTCGAGGATGTTTGTTTCATGTATACTTACCTTTCGATGCGTTCTCTCCGTCGGCAATCAAAGCTCATTCTTACTACTTGTCGGGATAATACACTATTCCGATACTGGTTTCTTCCATTGAACCAACGTTGGTTTGATTATAACTTTCACTCCCTTGTTTTGTCAAGATAAATTTTAGGTGATTCAGGAGCGCGCCGAAGTCGAACCACGCACGACCAGTTCCACAGGAAATATTTCTCTGATGACTGTCGTTTCCTCAGACGACACGGGCTTGTTGACGGCGTTGTTGCCGATCTGATCCAGTAACAGTTCGACGGCATGTTGCCCCAACTGGCGGAACGGCTGGCAGATCGTTGTCAGGGGTGGGTTTGTCATACGCGCGGTCAGTGAATCGTCGAAGCCAACGACGCTCATTGCTGACGGGACCGGCACGCCCCGCTCCGCCAGGACTTCCATCGCCCCGAAGGCGATCTGATCGTTCGCGCAGAATAAGGCGGTCGGGCGAAGCGCGCCGTTGTCCAGTATTCGTTCCGCACGCTCGCGTCCGGACGGCGCATCGAATTCGCCGGTCATCACCAGCGAGGCGTCGTAAACGATTCCGGCTTCCTCAAGCGCACGGAGATACCCTTTGATCCGTTGATTCGCCCCGGAGAAATGCTCTGGTCCCGCCAGATGGGCGATCCGGCGATGTCCTAATTCGGTGAGATAATTTGTAGCGAGATATCCGCCCTGTTCGTCGTCTATCTCCAACGTTGTGGACACCGGGAGGGGGATATTGCTGTGCAAAGCGACGAAAGGCGTCCGTCGGAAGAGTGTCTGCGCGAATTCGGCGCGAAACTGCGGCCCGACAAATATCAGGCCGTCAACGCGCCCGTCGCAAAACTGCAGGATTTTGTCTTCTTCAGTTTCCCAATTAGACAGCGTAAAAACAGTGGTGTTCTGCTCACGTTCCGCCGCTTTTTCGAGGATGCCGTTTAGGACTTCCAGGAAGTATAGATTGAGTCCTTTGGCGTGCATGATGTCCACGACGCCGATAGAGTTCATCCGGCGAGACTTCATTCCCCTTGCCGCCATGTTCGGGCTGTAGCCGAGTTCGGAGGCGACAGAGAGGATTCGTTCGCGCGTAGCAGCGGAAACGCGGGTGCCAGAACGATTGCCGTTGAGGACCACAGAAACGGTGGTCGCGTTGACGCCTGCCCGTGCCGCGACATCGCGCAGGGTAATGGAACTTTTGAATGGTTTTTCGGTCACGCCTTCATTGTAAAGGGTGTTCGCAACAGTCAGCCGATTTATTGCGGGAAGTATCATAGATGAACTAACGTTGATTCTATTGTAACTAACGTTAGTTTGCCAGTTCAGAATCCTGAAAATATATTTTCAGATGTATATTCGGTAGGTCGGAGTGCCCAGCCACAAGCCGAGAAGCGACCATAATGCGCCTATCGTGTAGTCACCTAACACCAACCCGAGGAAGAACGGGATCGCGCGCTTGTGGGCATCCATGCCGCCATAGCGAGTGATGCAGAGTTTAGCCAGCCATGCCACGAAGACGCAGAACCAGAAATAGTTCATGGCGTAGGAAATACCCAGCGCGAACCCGGTAGGGTGCAGGGGCCACCAAAGGAATGCCTGGCGCAAGTAGGTCAGAACGCCCACTACGACAAGGCCGCCGACGAAAAACCATAGGCTCTGCTCCGCGGGACGTTGGCCGCTCTGCAGCCACCCAGCCAGTTGTCCGAACGCCTCCTGTCCGACCCACCATTTATACCCCACCGCCTTCGCCTGTGCCCCGGCTTCGTATGTCATGAAATAGTTCGCAGCGAACGTGGTCAGGAGCGATGCGACCGCCGCGAGCGCGAACACC
>JACMMA010000601.1 GCA_014379275.1 Armatimonadota bacterium
ACGCGGTTCGTCGCCAGCGTTGCCAGCGTGAGTGCGGAAACCATCGCGACGCTCTGCGTACAAAGCAGGATACTCCGTCTCGGGAACCGGTCCGCGACCGAGCCGCCCCAGAACGCGAACAGGACATACGGGAGCGCGGTCGATCCGGCGACGATGCCCAGCCACACCGCCGAGTGCGTCAACTCGAAGACGAGCCACTGCTGCGCCACATTCTGCATCCATGTCCCGGCGACCGACACCAGTTGCCCGAAAAAGAACAGTCGAAAGTTAGGAAAGGAAAACGCATACAGGGCACCGCCCGGTTTAAACGCGTCGGCACGGGGGATTTTAGCGGGGGCGTCGGTTTCCGTGCGGACGGGTACTGGTTCGACCATGTTTCGTTGTACCAGAAACCGACGCCGGGGCGCGACTAACCCGTTTAGAATAACTGGCAAACCCGGTAACAACGAAGTGCCGGTTTATACCGGAAATAATGAAAGCGAGATACACCACCATGCCGACCGCAGTAACCACGCCGCAAGACCCGCGCGAAACCGAACCCAAGCCGCCCTTCCCGCAGGAGCCGATAAAGGCACCCGGCACAGAAGCAGAGATGACGCCGCAAGCCGACCACGGCGAAAACTCCTACGTCGGTGCGGGTCGCCTCAAAGAGCGTGTCGCGCTGATCACCGGGGCGGACTCCGGGATCGGACGCGCGGTCGCGATTGCCTTCGCCCGTGAAGGTGCGGACGTGGTGATTTCCTATCTGAACGAGGACGAGGACGCGCGGGAAACGGCGCGTCTGGTAGAGGACGCCGGGCGACGCGCCCTCGTTATCGGGGGCGACATCACCGAGGAAGCGCACTGCCAGAGTCTCGTGCGGCGTGCCCAGCAGGAACTCGGTCGGCTCGATATTCTGGTCAACAACGCCGCGTATCAGAAGAGGCACGAGAGCATCCAGGAAATGACCGCCGAGGAGTTGGACCGGACGTTCCGCACCAACGTTTTCGCGATGTTTTACCTGTGCAAAGCCGCGCTCGCCGACGGTGTGATGGGACCGGGCGGGTCGATCATTAACACCGCCTCGATCCAGGGGTATGACCCGGACGCCGCGCTACTCGCCTACGCCCCGACCAAAGCGGCTATCGTGAACTTCTCGAAAGCACTCGCGAAAGAAGCGATCCAGAAAGGGGTGCGCGTGAATGTCGTCGCGCCCGGTCCGGTTTGGACGCCGCTCATCCCATCCACTCTGCCACCGGAAAGAGCGAAAACGTTCGGGCAAGACACCGCGTTCGGTCGCCCCGCGCAGCCCGCCGAACTCGCGCCGATCTTCGTCCTGCTCGCCTCGCCGGAAGCGAGTTACATCACCGGCGAGGTGTACGGTGCTACCGGCGGCCAGTCGCCTTTTTGACGCACCACTAACAGGACGCGAACCTACCCGTGTGTTGCTCGGTTCCCGCATTACTGGCGACCGGGCAACACACGCCGGATTCCTCGCGCCGTAGCCGTTGCTCGCGCTCTCGGCGGGAACCGGGCAGAGCATTGGGTGGGTATGAATGGGTTGTATGTCGCCGCCGCAGTTGTTCCCTCCGCCCCTCCCGCACTTCGTACTGCTCAGACCGAAGGAGTTTCTGCTTTGGCTGTCGTTCTTCGAGGCGACGAGCGGCTCAATACTATCCGGCGCATTCGATCAGGCGAACGTCAAGGCGTTCCTGCGCCCGCACCTGCCCTACTGGAACGGACTGTTCGAGCGGGCAGAGCGGGATAGGAGCATCTTCGCGGCATTTCCCGTGAGCCGAACGGGACGGGGTAATCCGAGCGTTGGCGAAGTGATTCTTAGGTCCGTGTTGGCACGCGTCACGGGTTGGCAACTCGTCCGCACCGACGATTATATTCATATGTGCGACGCGACCCGCGCTTTCCGGCACTGGCTCGACGGTGAAGAGTACAACGTGGAGGACCCGGCGGAGCTACGCAAACTCATAGATCTCCGGGTGGATCTTTCCGGTGGCACAATCACTCTGAGGTACGGAGCGGTGAAACTAAGCCGGTTCGTCGAGCACATAAACTGGACCGAATACTACTGTTGCACACCCTGGCGGCATCCGCACCCGCTGAAGGAGACGTTGCAAATGCTCACAGAGTTGCCCTGGTAGTGTTCCACCATACGAATTTGTCGCGTTTCGTTAGATAAACGTTTCTTGCACCCCGCTAAATACGTGATATAATTTCCCCTTGTGCGGGCGACGTACTATAACGCCGCCCTACATTTTTGTCTCGATAAACCTGCCGCGACACTTCGCACCCATTAAGCGTGAAATCGGTACGCCGATTCCGCCGCCCGCGAAACCTGTCCTCCGGCCACCTTGATAACTACAAAGTTTCGAACTCGTCCGGGGAGTGGTCGTTTGCCGCCCCATGACACAGAAGAAAGAACGGATAACATTATGG
>JACMMA010000602.1 GCA_014379275.1 Armatimonadota bacterium
GGGGCCGTTTGTACAGTTTTAGGGTTCTGCCGGTGCGGGGTAACACGGTGAGGGAGTTGGGACGAGTTGGGACGCTTTTCGGGCTACGGTTGCAACAAGCTACGGTTGCAACAAGATTCGGGAGAAGCCGAAGAACTACCTGCGGAATTCGGCAACAGGGTCTATGTTTGTTCGGGGCCGATTTAATGTATTTCGGATCATGTTCTTCGAATGATGTAAAGTAAACTCATGGCAGACTTCGGAACGATTACCACCGTGGCGGGACCGGCACCCCCGGCTACGACGGCGACGGAGGTCCGACGGACAAGGCGGGTGTCGATAACCCGTTCTTCTGCGCTTTCGACCGCGACGGGAACCTGTATTTCGCGGACACGGGCAACGGCGTGGTGCGGCGGGTGGATCGCACGGACCGGTTGGAATGGAGCGGACGCATTTCGACCGTGGTCGGGCGGGCTGAGCCGCCGCAACCGACGCCGCCCGGACAGACGGGACAGACGCCGCCCGAAAATCGGGTGGCTATTGCGGTCACGCCGGAGGGCGACATTTATCTGGTGGAACGCCTGAGTCGGGTGGTACGCCGCTGGGAGAAGAAGACGGGGCAGTTGAGCGTGGTCGCAGGGACGGGGGCGGCGGGTTATAGTGGGGACGGCGGCCCGGGTCCGCAAGCGCAAATGAAGGAGCCGCACGACTGCGCGCTGGACGGCAAGGGCGGCCTATTCATCTGCGACGTGGCGGACTGCCGGGTGCGGCGACTGGACTTGAATACGGGAATCCTCGCCACCTACGCGGGGACCGGCGTCCGACGCCATGAAGGAGACGGCGGCCCGGCAAGGGCGGCGTCGCTCGCCGGGTCCCGCGCCCTCGCCGTGAACCCGAAGACCGGCGACGTTTATATCTGCGAGCGCGAGGGCAATAGGGTCCGCAAGGTGGACGCCCGCACCGGTGTCATCACCCCGCTTGCCGGTTCCGGTCAGAAGGGCTACACGGGCGACGGCGGCCCGGCTGCCGCCGCCACCTTCAACGGACCGAAGGGGCTGGCCTGCGACTTGGGCGGCAATCTCTTCGTCGTGGACACCGAGAACCATGCCATCCGCAGGGTAGACGCCAGTACGGGCACCATCTCCACGGTCGCGGGAGGGCGTCGCGGCTCCGAGGGTGACGGCGGCCCGGCAGCGGCGGCGGGCCTGAACCGCCCACACGGCGTTTGCGTCGGCCCGGACGGGGCGTTGTATATCGCGGATTCCGAGAATAACCGGGTGCGTCGGGTACGTCCGATCGCGTGGACGTAATCGGGGTTTTCGCCTGGAGGACACTCACATCACCAACCCGGCCTGCCCGATTTCTAGGGCGTTCGTTTCGTTATAACTCTTCATGAACTGGTTTACCGGCGAGCCTTACGACTGGCGTCCTACGTGGGTCCCGCTCACGAAACGGAAAAAATCGTACGTTAAGGTATTTTCGCTCAGGGTTAGACCAAAGTAGCCAAACAATATAGCCAATTAGCCCGTAGCCAAGTTACATCGGCACTATCGCTTTTTGGCTACCACTTCTGGATGTGGCTCAATGAGGTGTACCTATCTTGTCCAGCGCCCTTGAAAATAGCTCGTATCTACTTGCGCGTCACAGGGTGCCCGATGCTTTGAGATTTTTCTCCCGTAGTTATATATTATATTTGGGCAGGAGTACATGCATATGAACCAACAGAAAACGTTCTTGGTGTTTGGTGCTAGTGGACAGACGGGACAGCATTTCGTCTCTCTCGCTCTGAAGGAGGGGCACAAAGTTAGGGCTTTAGTACGGAACCCGGCGAAACTGACTTTCACCAGTCCAAATTTGGAAGTGCAGCAGGGAGCGATCATGGATGTTCCTAAGCTCGACGAGCTGGTGAAGGGGGCTGATTTTGTCATTTCCATGCTAGGCGATGCGGAAATGCAGAAAAAAGAAAAGATCAATACCGCGTTTGTTCAAAAGTTGGTACCCGCTATGCGGCGTCAAGGTGTCAAGCGGTTTCTCTACCAGGCGGGTGGTCTGAGCGCACCACCGAACCAACCCCTCTCACCAGTACTGTGGACGATCAGAAACACTATAGCCCGTGGCTACATCGGTCAACACGAGGACAATGAAGCGGTCATGCAATATCTGGCGGAAGCGGCGAGCGATGTGGAATGGATGGTGCACCGTGCTGGTATAGGCTCGAATGGTCCCTCCAAAGGTGTGCTACAAAGATCGAAAAAGGACATTAGCATAGCACCCTTTGTCGACTGCGCGGCTTACAATTACCGCCTCATCATGGACCCGTCCGCCATTCATACCTGTGATCTGAGCTGCTATAAAAAAGGATAAACGTATACCTACTATCTTCCGCTCTTTCGCTTCACTCTGGCTCGTGCAGTCCAATGCGACCCCTGCCGCGAGCTTCGCGTACGATTTTTTCCGTTTCGTGAGCAGACCCCTACGTGGTACGCGATGGCCCTGTTCGTCGTGCTCGCGGCGATCGGGTTCGCCACGGGGCTTTCCGTCAAGTACCCGTATTCGTACGGGCTGTTCTTGCTCACTTCCCCGGTCATTTCGAGAGAGATGTTAGCGCGGTGGTCCAAGGGGCATTGACTCTCTCGGCGGGTCGGATAGGAGCCGGGTAGCAGCAGAGGGATAGCGACATGCCGAACACCCCGCTCGTACCCTGCCGACTTTACGTCCTTCTCGCAAGGCAGGCGCCGGTTGCCGTCGTCTTCCGCCGCGGGCCGAGCGGCTTGGGGGTCTGACAATCATTGATGTTGTTGGCTAATTCCGTAGGGACTTCAGCACGTGACGTAGAATTTCTACTTCCAAAACTGCGCCCACGCCGGAAGGAAGATGATGTCCTTACAGGCAGAAACAGAGCATCATCCGCAGCATGAAGGGTATGGGGCACGAGGTGCGGGAGCACAACCCGTTTCAGACTCCCGCTCCGGCACCGCTGCTCGTACGGACCGTCTCCCCCTACGTCGCCAGACTTCAGGGGATGTGGGCGTCGCTCCGCGGCGACGTGGAAAGCATATTCCCCGAGCCCGCCGAAAGAACGGAATCCATAGGGGAGTTCCTCGCGCGGGTGGACGAGCAGTACACGCAGGACGCCTAACATTCGCTTTCCATCGAAGGGTACCGGGTCTCGCCGGAACTCATTGAAAGAGTACGCCAAAGCGGAAACTTCGTTTCCGGCAGCGGCGACTGGAATCCAGACTCGGAACCCGGCGACAAGCAGGGAAGCGACGCAGTCGGAAACTCCGTTTCCGACGCGCTCGCGGCGCGGGGCTACCTCGAAGCGTTCACCGCCGTCAAGGGGAGCATCGAGCGAATATTGAAAGGGGCGGACGCTTCGTCGGTTCTGCGCTCGGAACATCCCGACTGGTATCAGGCGCTGTTCGCCCCGTCGGTGCGGGCCGGCCTATTATCCCCGGCTACGCTCGCCGGGTACCGTGCCGGGCAGGTTTACATCTACGGCTCCCGGCACGTGCCCCTGCCCGCCCACGCCGTCGGGGACGCGATGGAAACCCTCTTCGACCTCGTCGCTTCGGAGGAGAACGCGGCGGTCCGGGCGGTGCTCGGGCACTTCCTGTTCGTGTACATCCACCCCTATTCGGACGGCAACGGGCGCATGGCGCGGTTCCTGATGAACGCCCTGTTCGCGGGCGGCGGGTTCCCCTGGATCGTCATCCACCTGGGCAGCCGCGACCGCTACATGGGTGCCCTGGAGTCCGCGTCCGTCGACGGCGACATCAAGCCGTTCGCCGCCTGCGTCCTTGAGGAGATGGACGCAAATAGAAAGAATAACGCACTCGGAACGCTTTTTGGATTTCTGCGGAACGCTCGGTTAATGCCGCCCGGCAATACTGGCTGTGTAAGAAAAACCGGTGCTGCTCCGACGAACGGCGGCAGCAGAAAGAGAGAAATATGAGTCAATCCCAGTCGGCTGCGGAGGCGGACAGGAGTGCGGAAAGCATCGCCTCACGACGCAGCATTCTCGTAGGGGGCACTTCGCTCCTCTCCGTAGCGATCATCACTCCCGTGGCGCACCTCAGATTCCGGCAGTCCCACAAAGCCTGGCGAAAAGTGCCGTGACGCCAACGTCAACGGTACTGGCGATAACACGATGGGTTATCTGGGCGCGGACTATCTTCTTGCCCACCGGGCAAGAATCCGCAATGGTCTTCAACGTAACTTCAGGAACAACAAAATGAACCGAACTGTTTTGATTACCGGTGCATCGTCCGGTATCGGCGCGGCATCGGCCCGCCGCTTTGCCCGCGAGGGCTGGAACGTGGTCGCCACCATGCGCGATCCGAAGACGGTGGGGGATCTGGCGTCGCTGCCCCAGGTGCTCGTGACCCGGCTGGATGTCGAAGACCCGGCGAGTACGGAGCTGGCTATCGCGGCAGCCGTGAACCAATTTGGAAGGCTTGACGTGCTGATCAACAACGCCGGTTATGCCCAGTACGGGCTGTTCGAGGCGGTCCCGCGCGAAAAGGTGCGGCAGCAGTTTGCAGTGAACGTCTTCGGTGTCATGGACGTGACCCGCGCCGCCCTTCCGCATCTGCGGGCGAGGGGCGGCGTGATCCTCAATATCAGCTCGGGAATCGGTGTTTTCACGCTCCCGTTGTTCTCCCTGTACAGCGCGAGCAAGTTCGCGCTCGAAGGCTTTTCGGAATCGCTCTCTTATGAGCTGGCCTCGCAGAAGATCGCGGTCAAGATCATCGAGCCGCACGGGGGTGTCACCAGCACTAACTTCGCGGAGCGGCAGGCGGAGGACGCCGTCGCCGATCCGAGCCTTGCGAATTACGACGAGTTTGTGACCCGGATCAATGCCACTTTCGCCGCGATGACGGGTGCTCGGACACTTACCGCCGACCGGGTGGCGGACGTCGTGTTCGAGGCAGCGACCGACGGCACGGACCGCCTACGCTACCCAATAGGCGATGACACCAGGGGCTTTTACCACGCCCGCAAAACGATGTCTGATGACGATTACAGTGCCTTTATGCGGGCGCAGTTCACGCCGCAGACGCAGAACACGGACGCCGCCGGGGAGCGAAGTCCATGAACCTGGCTCAAAACTCCCTGATGAGGGTGCTACGCGTCGTGCTGGCTTAAAGGAGATTTTAGACCCTCGCCGCGCGCCCGTCTTGCCCGCCGCATTGCGCCCTCATCAGGGAATCAGCTTGCGCCGCCGACAGTCGGAGCGGTCGCCTATCTCAGCGTGACAGTCGGTTCGCCCGGCCTTGTCGCCCACGTTCGACACAGGTCTAGTAAGACTCAGGAATCAAAATGGGCAGCGACGAGAAAGATCCCAGTCGGAAGTTACCCACGGGCATGGTTACCTTCCTTTTCACCGATATCGAAGGCAGTACCCGTCTCTGGGAAGCCTGTCCCGACAGAATGCCTGATGTGACCGCCCGGCATGACATCCTGATGCGACAGGCCATCGGCGCGTCCGGGGGAAGCGTCTTCAAAACGGGCGGCGACTCCTTCTGAGCCGCCTTCCCTAACGCGTCTGCCGCCCTCGCCAACGGGCGACGCGAGACCGAGGTGATGACGTTCCCGCTTCCCTAACGTATGCGAGAATGCTGCCGCCGATCAATCTATTGCAAGGGCTAATTCCAGCGCCGCTTCATCGTTCAGTGCGACACCGCTGGCCTCTTCGTCCGCGAAGCGCTCTAGTCCCAGGCGCTCAATCAGGATCGCGGGCAAAAAACTCCGTTCGTGGTCTGGTCTGATGGGCCTAACTAGTCTCCACGGCAAGTTCCAGAGCGGCTTCGTCGTCCAGTGCGGCGCCGATGGCTTCCCCCTCAGCCATGCGCTCCGGCCCCACCCGCGCCGCCAGCATCGCGCACACACGGGCAATCCGCTCGCGGTCGGTCCGGCCCACGGAGAGACCGCACCGAGCAGCCATTCCACCCGCTGCGCCGAATAGGCGTGCGGCACGTTCCGCAGCACCCCGTTTCTGCTCACCGACTGTCAGATCCGCTTCGATCACGAGCAGCAGCAGCGGGTGGACGTTCGTCCGGTTCGCTCGTGCCTTGCCGCATAGCAAGGACAGCGTATCCCGCGCCAGGGCGGCGGCATCGCCCGCTTTACCCGTGGCAAGCAGAAAGTCCGCTTCCACAAATCGCAAATGCTGCAGTTCAATCATCGCTGGCTCCGGTCCCATTAGCTCAATTGCCTCCGCAAGTAGATGCCCGGCACGCTCATACTCGCCTGACATCACTGCCAACTTCACCAGCACGCACGTCGCATGCGCTTCCCTACCTTTGGCCAGGTTACGCCGGGCCATCTCGATCATTTTCTCCATGTAGTCCTGCGCAAGCACCAGTTCGCCCTGATCGAGAGCCGTTTTGCCTGCACATAAGTACGCGGTCATGCAGGCATTCGGGTCACTCTCCTCGCGCCCCTGACATAGGTCCAGCGCCTCTGCAAGGTAGATAGCTACCTGCTCATCGTTTCCAACCGCACAGTAGGCATCGACAAGACTGGATAAAATTACGGGGTTTGCCCGCCCGTCCAAGCTGACCGATCGCTCCAGCGGGAGGCACTCCTCCAGCATTGCCAGAGACCGGTGGGCATCTGACCTGCCGAGGCATACGGCACCATTATAGAGTGCGGTACGACCGGCTACCGGCGTCCCCTTCCGGCAATGATCATGGTAAATTGCGATAAACGGTTCGGCAGCCGCCTCGAAATCTGCCTCGTGATATAGAAACCATGACTGAACGTAGAGGAGCCTTTCCTGATGCGTCGAAAACGACTCGGAGTTGGAACCGGCGGGTTTTGAGACACGTCGCAGCGTGGTGTCCAGCCAGTGGCGTGCCTCCACGGTCCTGCCCGTGTGTACCCAGTAAACTGTCAGCCTGTGACAGAACTGGACGGCGAGTTCCTCATCGCCCGCATTCAAAGCCCAGGAAAGTGCCGCCAAGACGTTGGCGTACCCGGCCTGAACCAGGCTATAAAAGCGTGAGCCGTCACTCTCCGGGCTCCTTTCGGTAATCCATTCGCCGAAGTACCGGGCATGGCGGCGCTGCAGTTCCCCGGCACGGCCGAATGTCTCCAGTACCTCAACAGTGAACTGGCGCACCGTCTCCAGAAGCGAGAACCGTTTGCCGTCCTCCTCCGCCATGTTGATCAGACTGGCATCCTGCAGCACGGTCAGCATCTCCGGTGTGTCCGCCTCCGGACACACCGCTGCCGCTTCCGCAAGCGTCCACCCGCCCCGGAACACGCTCATACCTGCCAGGAACGTCTGCGCCTCCGGGGGCAGAAGGCCATAGCTCCACGCGAGTGTCGCCCGGAGACTGCGGTGCCGCGGCACAACATCGCGCTTCCGCGACGCCAGCGCGTCCAGCGGATGCGCGTCCAACTGGGCAAGAATCTCTGCCGGAGTCAGGACCCCGACCCTGGCCGCGGCGAGCTCGATGGCCAGCGGAACCCCCTCAAGACGCGCGCACAGAAGAGCCACATCCCGCGCGTTGCTCCCGCTGAGGGTGAAGGATTTGTGCACGGCTTCCGCCCGATCAACAAACAATTGCACGGCGTCATACCCTTGGAGCGCCCGCGCCAGTGCCGTGCCACCGGCGGAGATATGCTCCGCGTCCGGTGCCGCAAGAGCGGGAACCGGCCACACGGCCTCCCCGATAACGCGCAGCGTCTCCCGGCTCGTCGCCAGAACCCGTACTCCCGCGCACTCCCGCAACAGGCGCGAGACCACCGTGGCACACGGCTCCACAAGATGCTCGCAGTTGTCCAAGACAAGCAGGGAACGCTTGCGCTTCAAATGCCCCGTAACCGCCGACAGCAACGGGCGATCGCTTCTTCCTTTGACGCCAAGCACCGACGCGATCTGCTGAACTATAGATACGATAGCTGCGTCGGTCGTCCGCTCACGTGCCGGGTCGCTCGCGCTGCTTGTTACGCAATGTCCACCGCCTGCCGCGAGTATATCGAGCGGGATCAGCCATACCCCGTCCGCGTATTCCCTCACCACCTCATGGGCGACCGCCGCCGCCAGCCGCGTCTTTCCGATGCCGCCCGGTCCCGTCAGGGTGAGGAGGCGCGATTGACGCAGTCGCTGTGCCACATCGAGTCGCTCATCCTCGCGTCCCACAAGGTTCGTCAGCGCGTGCGGAAGATAACCCGAAACCACGGGCGCCACGTCTGCCTCCGCCGCAAGGAGCCGGGCGGTGTCCGCGCGCTTGCGAGCCTCGCTCCGCAGACGCCCGTACAGTGCGATTGTTTCGTCGTCGGGAGTCGCCTGGGGATCGTCGCGCCGAAGAAGGGCCAGAAACTCGCGATAAACCTGAAGCGCGGCGTTGCTATCGCCGCTGTTCGTCAGTGCTTCCATCAGCCCGCGCCGTGGGACCTCTGACAGCGGGGCCAGTGTGCTGGCTCGGCGCCAATAATCTGCAGCGCCGTCGGGATTTCCGTCCGCCGCCGCTGCGGTCGCCAGTGTCTCGAGGGCTCGCAAACACGCTTGCTCCCGGGTCTCCCGATCGGCGACGACCCACTCCTCCGCGCACCCCTCCAACAGAGGCCCCCGGTACATCTCTACCGCATCATCGAGGCGTTCCAGGCTTGCGGTAGTTTTGCTCGAAAGCGCGGCGTCGAAACGGAGAACATCAACCTCGGCTCCCGTGAGATCCAGCAGAAGAGAGTTGCGGTTCGGCGACTGGAGGCGCTCCCCCTCGCTCCCCAGAGCTTTGCGCAGTTCGCTCAGGGCGGGACGCAGATTGGCGAACGCTTGGGCCTGATCCACATCCGGCCAGAGCGTTCCCGCGAGCCACTCCCTTTGGACGGGCCGACCGTGGCGCAGCGTCAACAGGCAGAGCAACCACTGGGCTTTGCGAGAGCGCAGGTGGGGAATCGGCTCCCCCCCTACAAGAACAGATAGCGGGCCGAACAGCGTGATGCTCAGCGGGACCATGGGTGGTTGAACAGTTAAGGCTTTGGGGGCGGATAGTGCCACGGTGATTCCCTTCCTCTGCTAGCACAACAGCGATAGAAACAACGAGAAGCGGGCGCAGCATCCGTGCCCTCGCCGCAGGTACGAAGTGCACGGTGAAATCAGACCAGTAACAGATTTCGGACCCCGGAACGCTTTTCCTCCCTATTCGGAACGCTCGCTTACCGCGGCGCCGCGATAATGGCGCTGTGTTTCGAACGAATCTCTTGTTTAAGCCGCACTCTCTGCGGCAGAAAGGAACAGCACAATGATCGAGATGACGGAACAGGGATTGACGACCGCCGTCCCTTCCCGGCGCAACCTCCTCCTCGGAGGCACCGCCTTTTTTACCACGGCCGCTCTGTGTTTGGCGACCGACCTCACTCACGCGATGGCGGCGAACCCGTCTACCGCACCCATACTACCCTCTCTCAAAGGAGAAACGTCCATGACCGGATTCATTACGACGAAAGACGGAACGCAGATCTACTACAAGGACTGGGGTCCGAAAACAGCACAGCCAATCGTCTTCAGCCACGGATGGCCGCTCACCGCCGACGCCTGGGAGGACCAGATGTTCTTTCTCGCGTCCAACGGCTACCGATGCGTCGCCCACGACCGCCGGGGACACGGGCGTTCGCAGCAGACCTGGCAGGGCAACGACATGGACACCTACGCCGACGACCTTGCTGCTCTCACCGAGGCTCTGGATCTCAAAAACGCCATTCATATCGGTCACTCCACGGGGGGCGGCGAAGTCACCCGCTACATCGGTCGGCACGGCACGAAGCGGATCGCGAAAGCCGTTCTCGTGGATGCCATCCCGCCGCTGATGCTCAAGACGGCGGCGAACCCCGCCGGCACGCCGATCGAAGCCTTCGACGCCATCCGAGCCGGCGTCCTCAAAGACCGCTCCCAGTTCTGGACGGACCTGACGCTACCATTCTACGGCTACAACCGGCCCGGCGCCAAGATATCCGAAGGGGTTCGCCAGTCGTTCTGGCTGCAGTCTATGATGGCGGGCTTTCCCGCCTCCTACTTTTGTATCAAGGTCTTCTCCGAAACCGACCTCACGGAAGATCTGAAGCGGTTCGACGTGCCGACGCTGATCATTCACGGCGACGACGACCAGATCGTTCCCATCGGGGCATCCGCCCTGCTGTCATCCAAACTGGTCAAGGGGGCGGTCCTGAAGATCTATCCCGGCGCACCGCACGGCCTGCCCACAACCCATAAAGACCAGTTGAATGCAGACCTGCTCGCGTTCTGCAAAGGCTAACCTCCGCAAGCGAAAGGAACCATCAAATGCTGCTCACCACAAGCGCCGCCGCTCTCGCGGCGCTTCTGTGCACCACCGCGGTCGCCTTGGGCGCGCCCGCCACCACCGCCGCCGACAAGCCGGTCATCGTTCTCGTCCACGGGGCGTTCGCCGAAGGTTCGAGTTGGAGCAAGGTCATCCCACTACTCACTGCCCGAGGCTACCGTGTCGTCGCGGTTCAGAACCCGTATATCTCGCTCGCCGGGGACGTCTCCGCGACGAACCGGGTGGTCAATCAGCAACCGGGACAGGTCGTTCTGGTCGGTCACTCGTCGGGCGGAACCGTGATCACTCAGGCCGGCAACAACGCGAAGGTCGGCGCCCTGGTGTTCGTCTCTGCCAACGCCCCCGACAGCGGCCAGTCGATCAATGACCTGCAGGCGGGGATGCCCGCCGCGCCCTGGGCGGCGACCCTGATAAAGGACGAGGCAGGCTACCTGACCCTGCCCGAATCGACCA
>JACMMA010000603.1 GCA_014379275.1 Armatimonadota bacterium
TGCGGGTCCACAACAAATGGCGGAAGCATTCGTGCTCTGGAAGCCGCTACGTCACTTATTCATCGCTGAGCGGCAGATCGAAATAATCACTTCCTTCCAGGAACTCTGGACAAACGCCAATCGGGATGCGGCGTCGCCGTGCGGGGATGCCCTGCGGCAGTTACAATGGTGGCTTCGCGATGCCGCGCGGCAACTACTCGCCGCGCACAAGGACTTCCACTAACGGTTTGTGCGCCGGAGAATCATTCCCAAACCGCACAGCACCAGAATGCCTCCGGGGAACAGCAGCCACGACGGTATTTCTTTCAGCACGATGGCGGCGTAACTGGTTGCGAAAACCGGAAGAAGCAATGCAACGGTCGCCGTGGTGACCGGTGGCAAGCGGCGGGAAGCGAACGCGAAGGCGAGCGTCGGTAATACCGTGGTCACGAGCGCTAGCCCGGTGAAAAGCCATACCGTCGTCGGATGGACAAGGATCGCAGGGGATGCCGGTCGCAGAAAAAACACCAGGGGCAAACCGAGCCCGAAAGCAATCAGGGACAGGGCGCGCGGCTCGATCGGGCGTCCGCGAAGCGTATAACGCCGTTGAAACAAAGCATAGACGGCAGTAACGACCGCGGAAGCAAGGGACAGAAGGTTTCCCCAGATGCGGTGTGGAAAAGCATCCGGCGCACCGCCGAGCGGTTGTTTGAGCACGTTAGGTAAGACGATCAACGCAACCCCGGTAAGCGCGACGGCGGCGCCGAATATCTCGCTCGATGAAACCGGCTGGGCGCGCAAACGCCGGATCAGAAGTACCCAGAGTGGCGCCGTAGACGCGCATAAAGCTATCTCACTGATCGGGGCGATCGTGAACGCGACCACGGCGAACAGGTAATAAAGGAATTGGAAGCCCCCGGCGATCCATGTTTCACGCAGACGGAGGGCGGGGAGGATTTCGCCCCGCAGTTGACGCCCTTGAAAGACGATCAGAAGCACCATCAGAAAAACGAACGATGCGGCGAGCCGTCCTCCCAGCACCGCGAACGATACGAAGGGGGTCGTGATCGCCAGCCGTTCTGCGAGAAGGCGCACGAAGGAGCCTGCCGCGCCCCAGGTGAGCATCGTCAAAACGGCAAGAAAAAGGGCGCGTCGCTCGGATGTTTCCGGCATAACGAATCGTTATCCCATACTCCGAACAGACGCGCCACCAGATTTCAGACGCGATTAGTTGCTAATCTTGCGCCGCCGCACCAGAGTTGCACCGATCGTCAGCCCGGTGAGGACCAGCGCCATCGTGTCCCCTTCCGGCACTACAATGGGTGCGGCGGCGATTCCGCGCACGACAATCGGAGTGGTGGTCGTATTGTTTACAATACGGAAGCGGTTATCAGCTGCCGATGGTGTTGCCAAGCCCGTGACAAGATCCAGCGTGTACAAACGCGAGGACGGCTGCCCTGGACCTTGCAGTTGGAATACCCCGTAGGCGATGCCGGAACCGGAAATGTCGATCTCTTGAAAGCCGGTACTGCTGAGATCGATACCGAGCGCGTTGGCGAACTGCTCTGTCACTCCGCTGTTCGGGGTGGGAATTCTGGAGAGTCGGTCTCCGTTGCGGTCAATATTATACAGAACGGTGCCGGTCTGCGGATCATTGTCATTGTTGGAGTACGCTATCCCGACGGCAGGTATGCCATCACCGGACAGTGCCGTATCGGATGCCGTCGCGCCCGTGTTCGGATCTGTAACCCGATAGTTGCTGTTATCACTGCCCACGATCCGCAACGCGACTGGCCCCGTCGGATTGAAGTCAATCGTGTAATTAACGTTCGCATTGAACGACGCGTTTACGATACGGGCGTTCGTTAAAAGGCCGGTTGTGGAGTCCAGGTCATAAAGGCGTCCTACCGTGGCCGTGTTATCACTGTCTATCTGCCCGACAGTCAGAACAGTGAGCGGGCTACCGGCGATTGGGCGGCGATCGATCGAAACTGCGTTCTCATTCCCTCCTTCGAATCCTAACAATGCCAGATTGCTCGCCGAAGGAATAGCACTCGGGGGTGTACTGTCAAAAGTAAAGACCGACGTGCTGGTTAAACCGACCAGAATTTCCGCCAACCGAACCAGAGAAAGTTTTCGTATATTTTTGTCGCGCCAGGGCGATGTTAATCGAAAGCCTCCGCCGGGAAGGTGCGGGTCGAACGCGTATGCTATTATGGGTGATATGACACTCCGATACATTGCATTCGCCAATGCACTTTTAGTATTTGCACTCCCACTCCCCTCGCTAGCACAATCCGTGCCAGAAAAATCCCGGCCTATCCCCTCCGCGGTATCCGCGAAAATTGCAACCATTCTTGCCCGCCCTGGTCTGAAAAATGCCTCCGTCGGTGTGTTCGCCCGTTCGTTACGATCGGGAAAGGTGACTTTCGAGCGCAATGCCGATCTTTCCCTCGTTCCGGCCTCGAACCAGAAAATATTGACCGCCACAACGGCTCTTCGCACACTAGGATCGGCATACCAATACCGAACCGCGGTTTGCACGGTCGTCGCCCCGGATGCGGAGGGGACGCTACGCGGCGATCTTTTCTTACGCGGTTCGGGCGACCCTTCGCTGACGACGGCTCGGCTGGACGCTCTCGCCGGATCGTTGGCGAAAACTGGCATCAAACGAGTCATCGGGCGGATCGTCGGGGACGGAACCGCGTTCGACAATCAAATGCTCGGCAGTGGCTGGCAGTGGGACGACGAATCCTACTACTATTCGCCGCAGGTGTCCGGACTGAACTGTGACGGAAACGTGGTCGCTATTTCGGTGCGCCCCGGTGCGCGGATCGCCGAACCGGCGACGGTTCTGATAAATGGCCGTCCGGTCGGTGAGGAGACTTACATCACGGTCGAAAATCGGGTGCAGACGGTGCTGAATCAGAAAGAATCCGTTGCAAAAATAGCCTTCGAGCGAGTCCGTGGTATGAATCGAATCATTATCTCCGGCACGATTCCGGTCGGAGCGAAGGAGGAGAGTGAGGCGATAACCATCGAGGACCCGTCCCGTTTTTCCGCGTCCCGGTTTGTACTCGCTCTCGTTAAGGCAGGAATCGCCGTGGAAACGCCGCTCTGGATCGAGGCGGGCGCGACTCCGAATACCGCGCGGGAAGTCGCCGCATCGGAATCGAAGCCGCTCAGCGAACTGATCAAAGACTTCCTGAAGCCGAGCGACAACCTGTACGGGGAGGCGCTACTCAAAACTGTCGGACGGGGCGAAGCGCGGTCCGGGAGCGGGACGATTAGCGAGGGTGGGAAAAGAATCGGGCGACTACTGGAAGCGGCGAAGATAGACCGGGGTGGGCTTCACGTGTCGGACGGTTCGGGTCTGTCGGTGCAGAATACGGTGACCCCGCGACTTCTCTGTGATTTGTTGATATATGTGGATGCTCAGTTCGCTCCGGCAGAGCGTGATGCCTTCACGAACGGTTTACCGGTCGGGGGGATAGACGGAACTCTGCGCGGGCGGTTCAAGAATACGCCACTTGCCGGAAATGTCCGTGCCAAAACCGGGACACTGTTTGGCGCCTCGTCACTATCCGGTTACGTCACCGCGAAGGGGGGCGAACGGTTCGCGTTTTCGATCCTAATGAACCACGCGGCGACTGCGGCGGACGCCCGACAAGCGCAGGACGCCATTGTCGCTGCGCTTTATGACGGGCGGTGACTATTCTTCCAGGCTGCCGAAGGATTGGCGGAACCGGCTGACACCGGGAGCCGCACCGAGGTTCGCATGCTGCGACGCGAATCGCGCCTCGTTCAGTTTCGTGTTACGAAGCTTGTTGAACACGGCAAGGTTAAAGAAGTGCATCGCGCCGAGGATCAGTAGCACCATGCCGACCTTCGTGGAAAGGGCTTCGATCGAATCCTGTGCCCCGTCTATTTTTGTCCCTATCTTCAGCATGAGACTCATGTAGCCGAGGTTGATCAGGTAGAAACCGACCACCAACAAACGGTTGACGCTGTCGCCAAGCGTATTGTCGCCGTGGAAAACCTCGACCAGAAAAACGCGGCCGTTCTTGAACAGTGTTTGCGCCACCCAGATGGTGAGTGTTACGCTAATGGCGAGATAAACGAGATAAGTAACAACAATCGGTTGCATAACGTTTCCTCCTGTCACGTCCGGAATTTCGCTCCCCGAACGTGGTACGATAAACAGGTTTTTGTCGGGGACCGAAGTCTTTTGAACATGTTCACCTTTCGTTTTTAGAGTACCCCGATTGACTCGGGATGTAAAGCGAGAATTGAACACGTTCATTATCGGTATGGCTTATGACAATGACAGCATCGGTGGAAGAATTAGCGGCGGATGCGCACGACGGCGAAACGCGCAAAGTGCGGAAGGGTGAGCGCACACGGGAGCGTATACTCGAAGCCGCCCTCGCTCTATTCGCCCGGCAGGGGTTCGCAGGCGCGACGATGCGCGATATTGCCGCGGAGGCGGGGTGTTCGCTCGGGTTGGCATATCGCTACTTCTCTCGCAAGGAAGACATGGTGCTTGCACTATATGACCGGCTTGCACAGGAGCTATCGGACGAAGCAGACCGTCTGCCAAAATCCAAACTTGCGGAGCGCTGGGCGGCGATAGAAATCGCGGATCTCGAACGGCTCGCCCCGCACCGGGATGCGCTAGCGGCGCTTTTCGGAGCCGGTCTTTCGCCGGACGCCCCTACGCAGGTTCTGGGCGGCGCGACCGCCGAGATCCGGGACCGGGTACGCGGCGTATTCGCGCGGGTCGTCAACGGGGCGTCGGACGCCCCGAAGCGTGAACAGTCCGCCGAAATCACCACGCTTTTCTACGCGGCACACCTTTCGCTGGTGCTATTCTATCTGCAAGATCGAACACACAATCAGAAAGCTACGCGCGATTTAATAGCGTTCGGACGAGAAATATTGGCGTTACTCCGTCCCGCGCTGGGTTTACCGATGGTATCTCGCTATCTGTCGCGTCTCGCGGACATCTTCATGCCCCTCTTCGGACCACCGGAGACAGGTACTTTTGGAGAAATTCCGACCAAACCTTAAAATTCCACGACAAATAGCCATAATGAATATTGGTGCATCCGCGTCTTCAATGGTCACGCGGCAAAAAGGTTACAGGATTATGGCGACCACCGCGCAAATGACAAATTCACAGAGCCTGCCGCTCGACAAAATTCGTACCAATGAGTCCCAACCACGGCGCACGTTCTACCAGGAATCCCTGGAAGAGTTAGCGGCTTCTATCAAAGAACGCGGCGTCTTGCAGCCTATCGTGGTTCGCCCCATGGCGGGGCGTAGCGCCGGATTCTACGAGATCGTGATGGGAGAGCGTCGCTTCCGTGCCTCAAAAATGGCGGGACTGGCGACGATCCCCGTCATCATCAAAAACCTTTCCGATGAGGAGGCCGCGGCCGACTCGCTTCTGGAAAACCTGCAGCGCGAGGACATGAACCCGATAGAGCGTGCCCGGGCGATGCAAGCATTGTTGCAGTTTATGAGCTACGATCGCGTGGCAAAAACGCTCGGTCTTTCGGAAACCACGATTCGCCGCGGCCTCGAACTTCTGGAGTTGCCGCTCGCCATCCAGCAAGAGTTGATTTCTCGCCCCGGGGCCGGGGAAGGGGCGTTCAGCGAAGGTCACGCCCGCGTCCTGCTGGCGATGAACGATGATGCACAGGCCCAACTGCGACTCGCGCAGAAAGTGAAACAGGAGAAACTGAACGTTTCCGACCTGGATAAAATCGTCGGGGCCATACGGCAGTTCCCGCAACGAAAAGAAGCATTTTTGCGCGTCCCGGTTTCGGTGACGGAGCAGATTTTGCGCTCGCTCGGCGCACGCGAAGAGCGGAAACGTCCCTACAAGGCGGTGACGGCGGAGTCGCACCTCAAAACTCTGGAAAAAAGCGCGGTAGGCTTCGGCGAGATGCTCGACGACCGCATCGGCGAGTTTTTAAGCGCGGAACAGATGAACCAACTACTCGCCACGACGGCAGAACTGTCGCGCGAACTCGAAAACTTCAACATGAAGCTGCGCGAGTCGCTCGCGAACAAAGACTTCGGTTTCCGCGAAGTATACATCCACTGTCCGCTTTGTGGTCGGGTCGAACTGATCGGATCGCTCCGATGCTCCGTCTGCTGGACGATCCTTCGCCGGTGTTACGACTGCGGGAATTACGACCGCGCTTATGAAAAGTGCGGGATTACCGGTACCAAAGTGTTCATCGCCGAGGCAGAAAACCCGAAAGACTTTTCCAAGTCCTACAAGTGCCCGATGTACAAACCCAAGTTCGAGGCACAAGCCGTCAAACTGCGGATGGCGTCGTAGGCCGGTCAGTCCGCGTGCGGGACTTCGGAGTGACGGTGGCGTCCCGCGCGAAGTGACATTCACCCCGCATCATCTGGTCCGTGAGGCGCGTCTTGGTCAAGGCTGCTACCAACCTGTCTCCCGGAAACACGTTTCGACCCCGACGCCTATCCTATTCCGTCCGTCACCCGCTTTAAGAACGACTGCGCGGCGTGCGTTAAGCCGTCACGCTCTCGCCAAACAGCGGCGACGGTTCGTGTCGGGCGGGGGAGGGCGAGTTCGACCACTTTGACCCCTTCCGGGGGGTGAAGCGCGAGCCGGGGTAGAATCGCGATCCCTAAACCAGCCGCGACCATTTTCTGCATTCCTGTTGCCGATCCCGAAACGCAGGCGATCCGGGGCGTAAATCCGGCGGCGATGCAGGCGGCATAAATCGGGTGTTCCGGTGTCGTGCCTTCGGGTACCCAGACAAAGTATTCCGCGGCGAGGTCGGCGAGCCGCGGCGCCTTGGCATGAGGCGCCGCGAGGGCATGGATTTGTGGCACCACGAGGGCGAGTTCCTCGGTGAATAAATTTTGAACCGCGAGATCCGGCACGTTCATCGGTAAGTGAACGAATCCCAGGTCGGCTATTCCCGTCGCCACCGCCTCGCCGATGGAGCGTGCCGGAACCGACTCATGCACGGTGATTTCGATGCGCGGGTGTGCCTGGCGAAACGTGGCCAGATAGGGTGGAAGTAAATTCTGCCCCGGAGTGGGCAGAGTCCATATAGACAGCCTACCTCGCTCCAGTCCGACTACCGCGCGGACCGCACGACGCGCTTCTTCCTCTTCACGTAGAATCCGCTCGGCATATTCGGCGAGTGTACGCCCGGCGTCCGTGAGGCGCACAGAGCGGCCCTGTCGGTTGAAGAGTTGTGTTCCTACCTCTTTTTCCAGGTTAGCTATCTGGAGCGATAAACTCGGTTGCGAGACGCAACATTCATCGGCGGCGCGGCTAAAACTTTCCCGACGTGCGGCGGCGGCGAAGTAGCGCAGTTGAAATAATTCCATGCGAATTGCCCGGTGTGAACTCCTGCGCCGTATTTTAGATCCGTCCGATACGATTAGCGCAGACATAGCCTATTAATTATTTAGACTGTATCTATGATACTTATCTATAGCTGTGTGGCAATCATACGTCTAATCCTGCAAATCCGCAACTCGCGTTTCCCGCCGATACCGTTGACCCATCTGTGTATGTTGTGTTACCCTGGAATCTATGGCAACGGCGGAGGTTCTTATAACGGGGATTAGCGGCTTCATCGCCGGGAATCTGGCGCAGACGCTGGCTGACGAGGGATGGAAGGTTGTCGGTGTCGGGCGGCGGGAGCCGGGGTCCGACACACTGAAATCAGGCGTCCGTTTCCTGCCCTGTGACATTACTGATGAGGTACAGGTCCGCGCTGTTCTGGACGCGGTTATGCCGCACACCGTTTATCATCTCGCCGCACACTCGACCCTGACCGGGAGCACGGCGGCGCAGATGCTCCGCGTTAATGTCGGGGGGACGACGAACGTTTTGGAAGCCTGTCGCGTTGCCGGGGTTGCCGTGTGCGTCGTCGCCTCCTCCGACAAGCAGTACGGGGCGCTAGCCGTCCCCCCCTATTCGGACGACGACGCGACGGCATTCGGGAACGGCGGCGTTTACGAGCTTTCCAAGGCGCAACAGGATCAAACCGCGCGGCTTTTTGCCGGCCTATATGATACTCCCGCAGTTCGCGTCGGCCGACTGGCAAATATCTACGGTCCGGGCGACATGCAGTGGACGCGCATCATCCCCGGAACAATCCGCCGTACTTTGCGAGCGGAACCGCCCCGAATTACGTCCGGCAGGGCAGGGGAGGCTTTACGAGAGTACCTGCATGTCGCCGACGCCGTCTCAGCACTGCGACTTCTTGCCGAGGACGCCGCGCTATCGGGGAACGCATCATGCCGGGTGTCGGAGGGTAAGATTGCCCGCGCCGCCGTCAACATCGCCGGCGGCGCGCGAATGGCGGCGGGTACGGTGATCGAGACGGTCCAGGCTGTCCTGCGCGAGGAGTTCGGGATTGTCGGGCCGGAACCGGTGACCCAACCGGGAGCGGTCGGCGTGTTCGAGCCGGGATCGCAATTCAACGATGCGGTGAAGATAACCGCGCTGTTCCGCAAACACGGTCTCGTGTATTCTCCGCGATCCGTCACGGATGGCATACGCGAAACGATCCCATGGTACCTGGATCATTTGCGAACCGGTGTTTAAGAAACCCCGGTCGCCGTGTGGGGCAACATGCCGCTCAGGTTGTAGCGAATGCCCGACACATACGGGCGGATCAGGCGTACTTCGTTCGCGAAAACGACCGGCAAGATCGGTGCCTCGTCCAGCGCGACCGCGACCGCCTTTTTATACAGTTCGCCGCGTTTCGTTTCGTTCTGTTCTCTGTCGCCCGCACCGCACAGATCGTCGAACGCCTTGCTGTCGTATTTGCCCCAGTTATTCGGCGAGTCGGAGGCGAGCAGGTTCCAGAGTGTACTGTGCGGGTCCGGCGACGCCGACCACCCGCTGTAGACGGCGTCGAAATCGCCGTTCTTCATCCGTTGCAGAAGCGTCCCCCACTCCAGTTCCTGCAACGTCGCTTCGACCCCGATGGCGTCCCACTGCTCTTTCAAAACCTGCGTGACTTTCGCCGCCGTCACGGAGCCCTCCGAATACAGTATCGTAAAAGCGAGTGGTTTCTCGGGTCCGTAACCTGCATCGGCGATGAGTTTCTTCGCCGCGTCAGGGTCATACTTCACGGTGTCCGGAGTCTCGTCGGCGGGATTGCTTCCGAGGAGGCCCGGCGCCAGAAAACCGTTCGCGGGCGGATTCATCCCGACGAGCGCGCTCTGGGCGATCACGTTCCGATCAATAGCGCGGGAAAGTGCCTGCCGCACACGCTTTTCCCGCATTACCGGCGCACTCAGACCGAGCGTGACATAGAAAACCCCGGCTTGCGCCCATTCCGCGATCTCGCCCTTCGTGGCGGGGGATGATTTATCCGCCTCGTACTCGGCAACATTTTCCAGAAAGACATCCAGGCTACCGGAGTCATACAGATTCCGCGCCGTCTTCGGGTCAATGAGGATCGGACGCTCGATCCGCGTCAGTTTAGGCTTCGCGCCGTGGTAACCGTCGTAGGCAGTCTGGATCACTTTGCTTTGACGGACATACTCGGAAAGTAGAAACGGCCCCGTGCCGATCGCGGTCCTTGTCCCCAGTTCGGGAATCCCCCGCTCGTTTCTCTCGGCTTTAGCGACGGCAGCGGGCGAAACCATCAGGAAGGTAGTCAATTTGTCGAGAAAATACGTGCGCGGCTCGGCAAGCACGAAACGGACGGTGAGTGCGCCGACGACCTGCACACCGGGTACATCGTCGGTTTTCCCAGCGATATATTCTTTCGCTCCGGCGACATCGTCGAGTGTCAGAGTGGCGCGGGGGGAGGCGAGTGGTTTGCTCAAAATCCGCAGGGCGTTCTCGCGCACGACTTTCGCGGTCAACGGCGTCCCATCGTGGAACCGCACCCCCTCGCGCAACTCAAACGTGTATGTCTTCCCATCGTCGCTAATCGTCGGGAGTGCCGCGGCAAGGAGCGGTACGATCCTGTTATTTTCGTCGTACGCGACCAAGCCCTCGTAAGAGTTCTGTAAAAGGTCGTAGGTCCCGTCGCTAATCACCAGATGCGGGTCGAGCGTGGTCGGCTCCTCACGCAGGGCGTAGCGCAGTACACCGGGGGTAGTGCTTCCTTTTGTCGCCGAAGTCGCGCCACCCGTATCAGCTCTTTCACCCTCTTTCGCGCATCCGACGAGCAATGGTATTCCGGATATAGTGAGCGACCAGGCGAGAAAGCGACGGCGTGACAAGAAGCGCGGGGATGGCATGATAAATTATACGGGAACCACTCATACAATGCCAGAATCGGGAATCAACCGATGGTGCCTCGCTTATCCGTGCGTTTGACATAAAGCAAGTGACACAAGAAATACCCGCTTCTCCTTGCCAGAGTGCAACTAAATCGCAAACTATGTGTCCTGAATCCCGGAGGTAGAGATTTTTGCAAACACGAAAAACCGGGCAGTTTTTCGGGGAGACTCGACGCCAGGAAACCGCGAGTGGGTTGATACTTTCCGAAAACCGATATTTCCCCGGTCAGGATACGCCACGCCATACTCACGAGGCGACGCTTTTTTATTCCGTCCTCGATGGCGTATGCAACGAGCAGGTCAAAAAAAGCATGACCGCTCATGTCCCCTCGACTCTGGTGTTTCTGCCTGCCGGCGAAGCCCATTCTACACGATGGTCGCCTGAAACTCAGGGACGCTGTTTTCATCTGGAACTCAATCAAGCCTTTGTGTCATCCCATCTCGGGGGAGAAAGCGTGTGCTCCAAAACGGGCTCCTTGTCCTACAGCAAGGGTCCGCCGCCCGTACAGATGCGAAGACTTCACAGGGAGTTTTTGCGGTGGGATCACCATTCGCCGATGATCGCAGAGGGTATCGTTCTGGAACTTCTGGGCGAGTGCAGGCGCAGCCATGCATCCGGTAATCAGCGACCCGAGCGTTGGTTATTGGCCGTGGAATCGCGCCTCCGGGAACAACCCGCGATGCCACCGACACTGACACAACTCGCCGAAATGGCGGGCGTTCATCCCTCCCATCTGTTGCGGGCGTTCCGTCAGCAGTACCATCTCACCCCCGGTGAATTCGTCCGACGACTCCGTATCGAGGAGGCATGCCGCCGTCTTCGTAGCGGGCAAAGTACGCCCCTGAGCGTTCTCGCTCTGGATCTGGGATTCTCCGATCAGAGTCATTTCATCCGCATATTTCGAAGCATCGTCGGTGTCACACCCGGTGCGTATCGTAAAATGCACCCCGTATAACGCAAATATCGTTCCA
>JACMMA010000604.1 GCA_014379275.1 Armatimonadota bacterium
ATCGCTTCCACCTGATCGTGGGTGACGTAGATCGTGGTCACGCCGAGTCGTCTGTGGAGTTTGATCAGTTCGGCACGGGTTTGTACGCGTAACTTGGCGTCCAGGTTCGAAAGCGGTTCATCCATCAGGAAGACCTGCGCGTCGCGGACGATGGCGCGACCGAGGGCGACTCGCTGCCGCTGACCGCCGGACAATGCCTTCGGTTTGCGGTCAAGGTACTGGGTGATATTTACCGTTTCCGCCGCCTTGCGAACGCGCTGGTCGATGTCTGCCTTTATGCGGTTGGTTTCCGCCATATTCATGAGTTGCTGAGGGAGAGACGGCAACATGCGCAGACGCAGACCGAACGCAATGTTGTCGTAAACACTCATATGCGGATACAGGGCGTAGTTCTGAAAAACCATCGCGATATCGCGGTCGCGGGGGGGGACATCGTTGACGACACGGTCGCCGATAGACACTTCACCGCCGGAGATTTCTTCGAGTCCGGCGACCATACGCATCGTGGTCGTTTTGCCACAACCGGAAGGACCGACGAGCACCATGAATTCGCCGTCAGCGATTTCCAGATTCACGCTGTCTACCGCGGTGACTTCTTTTTTGCTGGTGGGGTCGTTAAAAACTTTCGTGAGGTTACGGAGGGTAACGCGGGCCATTATGTTACAGTTTTCCTTTGATTCAATTCGCGCGAGCAGAACGGAACGTTCCGCCCCCGGAAAAACGCTGTTTTTCCGGACCGACGCATGACAGCGGGCGAGTGAACCTTCGGGACACGCGCCATCGGCGGCGAGGGAGATGCCGTCATTATACGGGAGCGAGTAGTATCGGCGCAAACAAAAGGTATAATCGCGTATGGCATCCGTCTGGGCAATCGGCGACATTCACGGGGAAGGGTTCAAACTCAGTACGTTACTCGATTTTCTGCCGCGTGGCGAGAACGATTACACGGTTTTTCTAGGCGACTACATTGATCGCGGGGCGAGTTCCGCCGAGGTGGTTCGCCGTGTCCTCGTGGAACAAGACACGGCACCGGTACGAACCGTCTTGCTATGGGGCAACCATGAAGATATGGCGGCGAGTTACTTCAATATCCCGTCTCCCACCGAAACCGAAATAGAATACGACCCCTATGATTGGTTCCGCAATGGCGGACTGATCGCCATGGAATCTTGGGGGCTGAAGCCGCCGGAAATGTTCGATGCTCCCTGCCCCGCAGATCTGACATGCCTGTTCGCCGTCCTTCGCCCGTTTTTTAGAGGCAACGAGACCGGGATACCGGGTATGGAACCCTATCTCTTCGTCCACGCCGGGATTCTGCCGACCGAGGAACCCGAAGCGGCTACCGGCGAAAGACTACTCTGGGTCCGGGAAGAGTTTCTCCAGTCCTATAACCCGTCGGGACGGATCGTGGTGCATGGACACACCCCTTTCGAGAAGGTCCGCGTACATCCGGACAAGATCGGGATCGACACCGGCGCGGTACGAGGCGGACCGCTGACCGCACTACGTTTGCCGGAGCGCACCTTATATCAGGTCGACGGCACCGGCCGTGTAACCGTCTCGCCCTTGCCCGAGTTCCCGACCGGGGCGGTGTAGAATGTCCGAGTAGTTACCTGAGGAAGACGGTCATTTGTACAGAACGGCCTCTATCGCATCGCACGCCAAGCGCAACCCGTCTTCCCCGCGTACCTGCTCGCCGAGGTTCGCGGCGCGTTCGGCGTGCCGTTTGTCCGAAAGCAAGGCGGACAACCCGCGCGTGACGTTTGTGACCGTGTAGGCGAAACGCCCGACGGTTCTTCCGACCCCGCGTTGCACCATCCGATAGGCGTTGTCGGGCTGATCGAATCCGTGGGGGACAACCAACTGTGGACGGCCCGAACGCAGGGATTGCCCCGTGGTCCCGACGCCGCCCTGATGTACGATCGCGGCACACCGACCGAACAGCTCCGAATAGGGCGCGTAGGAAACGGCGATCACGGCACCGGGCAACGCGGATGGAGTGTTGCTCGG
>JACMMA010000605.1 GCA_014379275.1 Armatimonadota bacterium
ACCACTGCCGACGCGAACGCGGTACGCGGCAACAACGGCATCTATCTGTCGAACGGCACCGTCGGCGCGACATTCGGCAATCGCGGGTTCGGCGACAAAGAAGGTGTCGTCTACCGTGCCGGGCTATACGACGATCAGGAAACGCTTCGACCGATCCCCGCCGGCCACATCCCGAACATTGCCGCCCCGAAACCGGATGAACCCTACCGGCAAACGCTGGATTTAAAGCGCGGCGTCCTTATCACGGAATACGACCGGCGTACCGTGACCGCGTTCGTATCGGCGGCGAGGCCCGACGTCGTTGTCGTTCATGTCAAAGGGGCCACAAAAGACGAGATGACTTCCGGCACTGCCGATCGCATCGGTAACTCCCAGGCGATCCCCGGGGCGGCGGGTGTTCCAACCCGCTATGTTTGCGCCGACTATTCCTACGTCGCAGACGCCGGCTCAACCAATTCGTTCACCGTGATTTATGCGCTGTCCGAAGGGGCGACCGAACAAAGCGCCAAAACCGCGGCATCTACCGCGGTACAGTTCGCGCTTGCCGCCGGGTTTGAGGCGCTTCTCGCCGCACACACGCGTGCGTGGGAAGCACGATGGGATGCGGCGGGAATCAGCATCGACGGCGACCCCGAAGCGCAGCAACTGGTCAATAAACTGACGTTCGACCTGCTACAATCCGTGCGCGCTGGCGGCGACCATTCCGTCGCCCCGGAAGCGTTGTCAGGCAACTTCTACAAAGGGCATATCTTCTGGGACGCCGACATCTGGATGTTCCCCGCCCTGCTCGCGCAGTACCCGGACGCGGCGAGAAATCTGCTCGACTACCGGTACAAACATCTGCCGGAGGCGCGCGCCATCGCCAAATCGCAAGGGTTCGCGGGGGCGGACTACCCGTGGGAGTCGGCGAGCACCGGTAAGGAAACCGCGCCGAGCGGCTTCTCGACCGAGCGGCATGTCACGGCGGGTGTCGGGTTCGCCACGTGGCAGTATTATCTCGCGACCGAGGATACGCCGTGGCTCAAAGAGCGCGGCTACCCGGTGCTTTCCGGCGTCGCCGATCATTTCGCGTCCCGCGCCAAAAAGAACGCCGCGTCGGGTAAGTACGAGATCAAGGGCGTCTACGGCCCCGACGAGAACAAGGGTAAGGTGGACAACAACACGTACACGAACGCACTGGCGAAATATTGCCTCGAAGCGGCGGGCAAGGCGGCGAAAATAGTCGGCAAGCCGATAAACTCGAAGTGGGCGGAAGTCGCGAAGAATATCGCGCTACCGTTCGACAAGGAAAAGGGGGCGTACCTCGCCCGCGACGCCGACGAACTGCGCTCCACGAAGCAAGCCGACGGCGAACTGGTGATCTACCCGGCACGGCTCCCGATGCCCCAAGCGACTGCCGAGAAGACGTTCGACCTGCACGCCCCGCGCCCGATCAAAACCGGTCCCGCAATGACGGCTTCGATGCACGCACTGATCGCCGCGCGCCTGGGTCGGGCGGACGAAGCGGAAAAATATTTCCGCGACTCGTACCGCCCGTTCGTGCGCGGCCCGTTCGTGCTGTTTTCCGAGAAACGTACTCTGGACCGGTGCGTCTTCACCACTGGGGCGGGCGGAATTCTGCAAAGCGTGATTTACGGCTTCGGCGGCGTCGACTTCGACAACTGGGACGGGATTGCGAAAGCCCCCGTCGCGCTTCCCCCATCCTGGAAATCGCTGACGATCCGCGGCGTGCAGCATGAAGGCAAGCGGTACATAATAACCGTAACGAAAAACGGACGCACGGTGAAAGCGCAATAGATGAGTACCCCGCCATCGTCACCCGAAGATTCCGGGCACGACCCGGTCATCAAACGCGAAAGTGATGTGATGGCGACGCTTCCCACCGAATCATGGCTATAGGGTACCGGTAGTCAACAAGTTGTCCAAAAGAATCAACGAATTTTCCGGAGCAGTCATGGGTCTGTTTCGTACATTTTTCCGGACGGGGGGTCGCTTCGCCTTCGTCGCCGTCGCCACCGTGTATGCGGCGATGACCTTCCTGGCACTTCGCTTCGTTTACGTTTACGCCGTGGACATCGCGTTCGCCGACGAGTGGAACGACACGGTGCGACGTGCCGCAGGAGAGATTCCCTACTCATGGGAATGGCTCTGGAGCCGGTGGAACGAACACCGTATCGTGCTCCCTCGCATCCTTCAACACGGTATCCTGTATCTGTCCGGCAACCAGTTAGTGCCAGTCATGTATTTCAACGTTTGCCTTGCGAGTGCCGCGGTACTCGTTCTCTGGCGGGCGGCAATAGTGTTACGCGGACGGTTCGGCGGGACACGGGGGACAGCACTAACGGACGCCTTTTTCCCTATCGCACTCCTGCACACGGGACACTGGGAGAACATCACGGCGGCATTTCAGATTCAGTTCTTCAGCACCGTGTTGCTATGCGCTCTCCTACTCTACACCGGATTGATCCCGCCCCTGCGCGACGACTTGGGGCGGCTTCACCTGCCGCGCCTGATCACTCTGACCATCCTACTCCTTCTCCTCGGATTGACCGGTGGAAACGGGCTGGTTTTCGTGCCGTTCGGTGGCTTGTACCTTCTCGGCATTGGGGTCGCGGATTTACGCCACTGCTGGAACCGAAGTGCCGCGATGAGTGTCCTCGGGGGAGGGCTTACTTTCCTCTTGTGCGCGCTCTATTTCATGGGCGACGTGTTCGTGGACCAAAACCAGCCCGCCCCGGTCGCACCACTCTGGATCGCTGTCCAATGTGCGCTAAATTACCTTCTGATGGGATTCGGACACGGTGCGGCTCCCCGGTGGGACGGTGCCAGAGATTCGCAACTACTAGCCTGGTTTCTGGCAATCGGCGGGGTGTGGGGGGGCGTACTCGCTCTTCGAGCGCGGGAGCGAAATCCAGGTGTCATTTTTGCCGGTGCAGGGTATCTGTTGATTCCCTTAGCGTCCGCCGGTGCAGCGTATGCCGTCTGCCATACGTCCACCGTGGTTCCGTATCTTGCGGCTCACATGTTGGCGGTTCCCGCCTTAAGCGCGTTCGCCGCCTGGGGCGTTGCTTTCAGTTTGCGCCGCGCGGATGCCGAACGACGACGCCGGTTTTTATTCCTCGCCGTCTTCGTGCTGGGAACGATCGCCGCCGCCGCAGGGGTCGCCAGGGCTCGGGCAGGCGGGGGAGGCGTAGACGCCGGACTGATCGCGCGTTACGGCCTGATGGCAGTCCAACTCCTGATCGGTCTTTACTTCGCCGCTCTGTTAACAGTTAAAGAGCGGTTCGCGCACCGCTTCTTGCCTGCCGTCTTACTCGCATTGTCGCTGGTGTTTCTGGGATCCAATCGGGACGAGGGAAAACGATTGGGCGACGAGAAGCGCCGCTTCCTGACCGCATTCGCCGAAAACGCCGTGCGCGGTTTGCCGATTGAACCATTGGCCGTAGCAGGCAGTGCCCGCGTGCATCCTTCCGAGGAAAGTCTTCTGACCGGAATCAAGGCGCTCCAGCAAGCCCGACACGCCCCCTTCGACCGCGTTCGCGTTGACGACATACTAATCCGGCGCGAGTTGCCACTTCCGACCCCGCGCAGAATATTCAGTACAACGTCGGATGCCACCGTGCGTATGCCGCTCGGCACACCAGCCGGTTCCGGACGCGTGCGGGCAGTGGTGGCGATCTATCAGCTTTCCCATGATTGCCCACCACACGCCGGTTACCAGTTCGCCACAGTTCGCCACGATCCCGCGACCAGTACATTCGTACAGAACGGGGATGCCGTTCTCGTACCGCACCGCGGTGTGGGAGCGATTGCCTTGCAGCCAAACGCACTCTCTGACGTTTTGGAGATCCGCCCCGTTCGCGATGGTGGGAATAACCCACCCGCCGAAATAGTTATCAAGCAGGTTGTTGTATTTTATTCGCCTTGATAGCGAATCGGAGATATGCCGCGAAAGATCGTTACGCCCCCGAGGAAACAACAGGAGTAGCTAAGTCACTTTGCTCCGTCCCTAATGTTGGAGAAACGGGGTCGGTTAGCGTACAATACGGCATGTGTATCGAAACAATCCCGGTCTTGCCAGGAAAAATTATACGGCACTCAGAACGTCCTCTCATTCGAACTCTGACCACTGTCGTCGCACTGATGTGGTTGACTGTATGCGGACCCGGCGCGAATGCCACGGAACTGGTGGCAGTGCAGCCGCTCACCGACCGTATCCTGATGTTGCATTTCGACGATGGTTACGTCGAGCACCACCGCAAGGGTCAGCCGCGCTCGGCGGAAAAGGTAGTCACGGTTCCGCTCGACGTGGATCGTGCCGCCCTCCCGCGAAGTTACCGCATTTCCAGCACGGGCGACGTGGCCTTCAAGCAGCCGCTCGTGCCGGTACGGGTCGGTCGCAAAAGCAAGGGTACGGACTTCGCCTGGTTCGCCGACAAGTTCGAGAACGGGCGTGTCATC
>JACMMA010000606.1 GCA_014379275.1 Armatimonadota bacterium
CATACACGGAAAACCACGTCGGAAGCGTCGGGCGGAACCTCCCCGGCGCGAAACACAGCGGCACGGTGGACGCGCGCAGACTCTCGGGGCGGTAATCCAGCACATCCGCCCACGCTTCCAGCGAGTCCAGATACTCGCCGTCGGTCTGGTCCGGCTTGCCGGGAACGGGCTTCGCGGCATCGTTGAGCCGCGCCTTCGTCCAAAGCCTGGAGGTGCCTCCCATGCGTGGGTTAGGATTCAGCACCCAGACCGCGCCGTCACACCACGGCGCGTCGCGGAACGCCACATTGAGCCGCCCCGACGCGTCCCGGCTACCCGAGGACAGAACCGCTTGCGCCTGCTGGCTCGCGACGGGGTCGCCGGTATTCGCCGCGATTTTCCGCACCAGGGCGGTGGCTTGGGAATAGTTGCGCGGCACGCCCTTCGCCATCGGCATCCAGTAGGTCATCGGCTCGACGTACTTGAAACTCAGAATCCCTTTGCGGCGGTCCGAGGCGATGCTGTTATCGCCCTCGTGGTAGGCGATATGGAAATCCTCCGCCCCGGCTACGTTGGCGGGATCGGTGAACGGCATCCAGATCCCTTCGGATTTCGCCCGACGCTTAAACGCTTCCGGGAACAGCGCGTAGAACCGGGCGGCGGCGTCCCGGAACCCCCAGGCAGGGTCCACGGCGTAGCGGGCGACGGCGACCGGGGCGCGATCATGGCGTGCCGTATCGCCCTTGCCATTCAGAGCGAGGTCATAGGACAGGAACAGCAGACGGGTATCGGGGCGAAAACTGATCCGCGCAACGCGGGGTCCCAGGTCGGGCGGCACCGCGAGCGCACGCCCCTCACCTTGCCCGGTGACACACGCGAATGGGTATTGAGAGAGTTGCCCGGTCGCGCCCGCCCCGGCTTGCGTCAGGTTGGCATACTCGCGCGTTTCCGTCGCCGGAACGCCGTCGCGCACGGTGTTCCACCAGACCGGACGCGCGGCGTCGAACCGCTCGACATAATAGACGGTCACGGCGCGGCTTTTCGGAGTCAGGTTGCGTAGCGTCCCCCGGACTACCGATCCGCCCGTCGCGGCTTGCAGGTCGAGACGCAATCCCAGCGTCGTCGCTCCCGGCGTCAGAGGGTGCAGTGGCGTACCGGCTTCCACATCGCGCACGAACCAGCCGCTTTTCGCATTCCGGGAAAGGACGGGTGGGGCGATGTTCTGCCCGTCGAATAGCCGGTTCGCGGTCATCTCGCGTACCTCGAAGTCGTCGAACCAGGCGGTGCCCGCGTGGTTGCGGAGCAGGGCGTACACGTTCACGGAGCGCACCGGCTTGCTCGGGAAGATCGTCACTTGCCCGCGCTGCCAGTCGTGGGTGCCGGTCTCGAACGTTGCCGTTTGCCCCCACAGCGCACTGCCGTCCATATACGTCACGTCCACATAGACCGCGTAGTCGTTATCGGCGACGCCATCGATGTTTTGTGCCTTGCTCCATCCGGTGACCGTGATCGGCAGAGCGCGGGACTGGTCCAGCGTGTGCGTCACGAACGCCCCGAACGTCTTACCACCGCCGGGGTTCTCGCACCGCAGACTCCGCGAACCGCCGCGCCGCACCTGCGAATCGAGTTGGTAGCCCTGCTCGTAGGGGGTCCATCCCGCCGTCTGCGCCGGATTTTGCGCGTCGATCCGTTCAAACCCGCCGTTGGTCAGGCGGACAGCGGAGCCGGTTTGGGCAACCGCGACGGGTGATACGTAGCCTCCGACAGAACCGATAAGCGTAAACGCGGCGATCTGTGCTATTCGTTTTGTCCAAAAATTCGTCATGGTTCGATTCTTTGATGCGCCCGGTTGTTGGGGTATCGGGGCGTTTGTCGCCCGCAATATAAACGCGGGTTGAAACCCACGTCTGTGGGCGACTGCGTCGCCGAACGTCCTCTGGACGAAACCAGAAAGTGCTTCCTGCCCCAAAATCCGGCTCGCACACCCCGTCCGAAGGCCGTTCGGCGACGCAGTGGCCCCCCGACGTGGGTTTAAACCCGCGGTTTCGGGGG
>JACMMA010000607.1 GCA_014379275.1 Armatimonadota bacterium
CGTTTCCGTGGACTATTTGACCGACCCGGTGGCGGTGTTGCAGGAAGCCGCACGGGTGCTGAAGCCGAACGCGCCGATAGTGATTACGTTCTCGAACCGTTGCTTCCCGACGAAAGCGGTCGCCGTGTGGCACTCCTTAGACGACGCGGGACGGGTGCAACTGGTCGCACACTATCTGGAGTCGGCAGGCGACTGGGGTGACATACAAACCCTCGACCGTAGCCCCGCGAACCGTCGTGGCGATCCCCTCTTCGCTGTCGTCGCCCGTGCGGTGCCGGGTTAAGTGTTGCCGCGACGTTAGCGTCGTAAAATCATCAAAAACGGGCATAACTCCGAAAATATCGAGCATGGTATCTCGCGCCTGACTCGTTTACAATGCGAGTGACCCGTTTCGCCGAACGCGCCGAACCGCAGGGAAGAAGGCGGACACGTGAATCGGGTTGTACGGGCGGGGTTTCTCGCTTATACTAGATTTCTATGTGGTCCGTCAGGCGGCATCCTACGGAAGGAGTGCCGCGATTCCCGATGAAGTTGATTCGCCCCATGCCCAAAACAAAAAACATCCTTTATCCCCTCGTGTTCGCGGCGTTACCCCTCCTGCTCGCGTTCGCGGTGTCTGCTGCGCCGATCAAGCCGTCCGTGCCGAAGATTCGTTACAACCGCGACATCCGCCCGATACTCGCCGAAAACTGCTTTTCCTGTCACGGTCCGGATTCTGCCGCGCGTCAGGCGGGGCTACGCCTCGACCGGTTCGCCGACGCCACGATGCGTCGCGGCGGCGAGCGTGCCGCTATAGTTCCCGGCGATCCCCTCGGCAGTAGCGTCGTGGAGCGGATCATGAAACCGGATTCGGATGGGCTACGGATGCCGCCGATAACCGGTCACAAACGGCTCACGGAAGCACAAACCGGGACCATTATCCGCTGGATCGCGGACGGCGCCCAGTACGAAACCCACTGGTCCTACCAGCCGCCGCGCCGCACGGCATTGCCCCCGGTGAAAAACACGCAATGGGTGCGAAACCCGATAGACCGGTTCGTGCTGGCACGCCTGGAATCAACCGGACTACAACCCGCCCCGGACGCCAACCGCCGTACTCTTGTGCGTCGTGTGAGCTTGGACCTGACGGGACTACCCCCCGATCCCGCCGAGGTGGAGCGATTTCTCCGTGACCGTTCGCCGGACGCTTACGAGAAGATGGTGGACCGGTACCTTGCCAGCCCCCGCTGGGGCGAGCATCGCGGACGCTACTGGCTCGACGCCGCCCGCTACGCCGACACGCACGGCATTCACTTCGATAATTTTCGCGAGATGTGGTCGTACCGGGACTGGGTGATAAACGCCTTCAATCGCAATATGCCGTTCGACAAATTCGGAATCGAGCAGTTAGCCGGGGATCTGCTCCCGAAGCCGACACTGGAACAGCAGATCGCGACCGGGTTCAACCGCTGTAACATCACCACGAACGAGGGCGGTTCGATTGACGAGGAAGTCAATGTGATGTACACGCGCGACCGGACGGAAACGACGACAGCCGTGTTCATGGCGACCACGGCGGGGTGCGCCGGGTGTCACGATCACAAGTTCGATCCGCTGACACAGAAAGAGTTTTACAGTCTGGGTGCCTTTTTCAACAATTTTACGCAGAGGGCGATGGACGGCAACATCAAGGATACGCCCCCGGTGGTCCCGGTTCCGCGTGACGAGGACCGGGCGCGAGCGACGACGTTGGCGGGCGAGATTGCCGCGTTGCTCGGACAGGTAAAGGCGCGCAAGGAAACGGCGCGACCATCGTTCGAGAGGTGGCTGAGTTCGGCAAATCCGGCGACGTTCGCGGGAACCGTGCCGACGAAGGGGTTGCGCCTTGCGGTGCCGCTGAACGAGGGCGCGGGCGCGTCGGTCGTTGCGGTGCGGGACGGGGTGAGTGCCTCGGTGGTTGCGAGTGCGGAACCGGGCTGGGAAGCGGGGCAGGTTGCCGAGAAGGCGTTCGTGCGCAAGGGCGGTAGCACAGTCGTGCTGGCGAGCGACGGGGATTTCGAAAACAACCAGGCGTTCACGTGCGCGGTCTGGGTGAGGGTGATGCCGGGCGCGGGCGGGGCGGTGATCGCACGGATGGACGATCAGAACGACTTCCGGGGCTGGGATATGTGGGTCGAGAATAACCGGATCGGGATGCATATCATTTCGAAGTGGCCGTCGGACGCGGTGAAAGTGGTGACGCGTGAGCCGGTCGCGGACGGCAAATGGCACCAGGTCAGTATCACCTACAGCGGGGGGATGAAGAAGGACGCCATTCGGGTGTATGTGGACGGGACCGTCAGGGAGACCGATGCGCAGGCGGACGCACTGAAGAGCACGATTCGCACGACGGTTCCGCTGAAGATCGGGCAGCGCAGTTCGACCAGTGGGATCGAGGGCATGGCGATCCAGGATGTGCGATTGTACGACCGGGCACTCGCCGATAGCGAAGTGCGTGCCCTGGCGGGTGGGGCGCGGACGGCGTATCTGCTTTCTCGCGGTGCGGCGAAACTCTCCGCGACGGAGAAGGATGAGCTGTTCGGGGGGTGGCTGACTGGCGAGGACGCCGAATACAAGGGATTACTGGCGAAAACGGCGGAGCGGGAGGGGGAGCAGGCGGCGATCCGTTCGCGCGGGACCGTAGCTCATGTCGCGCATGAGCGCGACGGCGAGGCGATGGCGTATGTGCTGATTCGTGGCGAGTACGACAAGCGGGGCGACCCGGTCAAAGCCGTCACGCCGCGGTTCCTGCCCGCGATGCCGAAATCGTACCCGAAGAACCGACTGGGTTTCGCAAAGTGGCTGTTTTTGCCCGAGCATCCGCTGACCGCGCGGGTGACCGTGAACCGGTTCTGGCAGGAGCTGTTCGGCACGGGGCTGGTGCGCACCTCCGAGGACTTCGGCATCGCCGGGGAGCAGCCGTCGCACCCGGAACTGCTGGACTATCTGGCGGTGGAGTTCCGCACGAGCGGCTGGGACGTTAAGAAGTTTTTCAAAACCGTCTGTATGTCGCAAACCTACCGGCAAGCGGCGACACTGACCGCGCAAAAGAAGCGACTCGACCCGCAGAACCGGTTGCTGTCGCGCGGTCCCCGGTTCCGTATGGATGCCGAAATGGTACGCGACTACGCTCTGGCGTCGAGCGGGCTGCTGGTCGACAAGCGCGGCGGTCCGAGCGTCAAGCCGTACCAACCGGGCGGCGTCTGGGAGGCGGTCGCGATGCCGGGTAGCGACACGCGCGACTACAAGCAGGACGCGGGAGAGAATCTGTACCGGCGCAGTCTGTACACGTTCTGGAAGCGTAGCGCCCCGCCCGCGTCGCTCGACATTTTCAACGCGCCGAGCCGCGAAGGGTGTACGGTGCGCCGCGAGCGGACGAACACGCCGCTACAGGCATTGGTGACGATGAACGACACGCAGTTCGTGGAAGCCGCCCGCTTCCTCGCCCAACGCGCACTGACCGAAGGCGGACCGGACGACACCAAGCGGCTCGACTTCGTCGCGCGGCGTCTGCTCGCCCGCCCGCTGAAGCCGCAGGAGCGGATGATACTGGAACTGGGGCTGAG
>JACMMA010000086.1 GCA_014379275.1 Armatimonadota bacterium
CCGGCGCGGATATTTTTGGACCGCGCGTACGTGTGATCGTGACCCTGGAGTACGAGGTCCACTTTGTGCTTGTCGAAGATCGGCATCCAGGCTTCGCGCAGTACCTTGTTGTCTCTGCCCTTCGCCGACGAAAATATCGGGCGGTGGAACGTCAGCACGGTCCAGCGGTTCGGATTATCGGCGAGGACCTTGTCGAGCCACGGAACTTGCGCGTCGGTTTGTTCTTCCGTATTGAGCGAGATGATACGGACACCCTGGTAGTCCACGTAATAGCAGGTTTCCTCCAACCCGGCGGGGCCGTTTTCGGGGAGAGTGAATTGCGGACGCCAGTGACCGGATAACGATTTCGGCATGCCGTTGTACTCGTGGTTACCAGGGCTGGGCAGGGACGGCATCATTGCGTTGACCCAGCCGCCCGCGGTGTGCCATTCGCCCCACTGCGCGTCGGTGTTGGCGTTGTTGATCAGATCCCCGGCATGGATCATGAACCGCGCTTTCGGGGCATCGCTATACGCGGAGCGGATCGCCCGCGACCAGAGCGACTTGATGTCGTTTTGTGCGTCGCCGAAATAGATAAACGTGAACGGCTCCGGCTTGTCGCTCGCAGTGCGGAAGTGTATCCACTCGCTCCAGTTCGCGCCGTCGCCGACGCGGTAGGCATACAGCGTATTGGGCGTCAAGCCGGTCACTTCCGCGCCGTGAAAGTGAGCGGGTCCTAGATCGGTCGCGACCGGCGTGGAAGTTGCCGCGACGACGCGGGCTTTCTCCTCAAAATTGGGGTATGCGGTCGCCTCGGCGATCTGCACCGTCGCCTCGCCCGGCAGGACCGTGTTATCGGTGCGCCATGTCACCCCGATAGCGCGGGCAGGGTCGCCCTTGAAGGTCAGGATAATGCGGTCCGGTATTCCCGTCGGGCGGTGCGCGACACCATCCGCGACCTTCTTCGCCGCCGTCTTTGCCTCTTGCGCGATGAGCGGCGACGCCGCGAGAATCATGCCTATTCCGAGCGCACCAGCCGCCGCCCATTTGCTATCGATCTTCATACCAATTGCCTTGCTCCTCAGGTCCCGTGAACTAAATTCCAATACACTATACATTATCCGGTTGTGTCAGAATGTTAAGAGAAGGTTAATTTTCCGGGGGTACGTTTTCGCCCCCCGCCCCCGATCCTGGGGGAGCCGGAGTGAGAGCGTGGCGTCACGCTCGCCCAGCGAACGCGGCTCCCCCGATCCCCTTCCGGCTCCCCCAGGATCGGGGGCGGGGGGCGAAATGTCAATTCGGGCAGTTCGGGTGCCAGGGAGTTCGCGCGGGATTCGGCAGGGGGATAGGATACCGGCGCATCAGATCCACCCCGGAGTACGGCAGACCGCAGGGGTCTTTTGTCAGTGCTCCCTTACTCATCCACTTGGCGTGCCCGTCGAAGAAGACGGAGTTCACCCCGCCCTGATGGCGTACTAATGCCATCACAGGTTGGTTCGTCGGCGGCGTTGCCGTCTTATTGTAAAGGTTTTTCGGCGGTTCGAACCAGGAATCGTCGAACGGGTCGCCTTTCTCGGTGACCACGATGATCTGGGTCGGGTTATCTATCTGCGCCAGTTGCAGGTTTTCGGCGGCGCGGTTGGCGACGTACGAGCGCGGTTTATTGTCGGTAGAGTTCGGCGTGCGCGTCGCGTCCGAGGGGCAGACAAGGAGTTCCGGCGGGTTCGACGTATAGGGGGCGATCTGGTTCCACCAGCGGTTGGCGGATGTCGCGGTCAGCGGGGCACCGATGTCCCCCCGGCTGTAATCCACGTTATGGCCGAAAAAGAACAGGGTTTCGTCGTGATCGGAGGCGTACATGCTCAGCCCAATACCTAATTGCCGCATGTTCGATAAGCAGGACGTCTGCCGCGCCTTCTCCCGGGCTTGGGCGAAGACGGGAAAAAGTATCGCGGCGAGGATGGCGATAATAGCGATCACGACGAGTAGTTCGATCAGAGTGAAGGCGCGGGGCGCGGACGACGCCGACGCGCACACGGGTCGGTAGAAAGAGAAGTGCACGTTTTTACCTGTTCTTTCCGAGGTTCATGGCGCAAGCGACGTCCGCTTCCACCGGGGATAAAGATTCCGCGATAGTGTACACGGCGAATGTTAAGCCTGTATTAAGAACAGTTTTTTTGCGCCTGCCCGACGCGCTTGATGTCGTGCCACCGATAGATGACCTCCCGCAACGGATGCCCGCCATCTTCGATGTCTCGTTCCGCCGCTAGTTGCCCGCCCATCGCCTCGTAGAAGAGGCGGGCCGGGGTGTTGGTTATGAGCGTACCTACCTGAAGCCCCGTGAAGCCTTTCGCTGCCTGGTCCTCGGCAATAGCGACTAACAGGCGACGTCCGACCCCACGCCCCTGATGCTCCGTATCAACATACAGGGCGGTCACCTCGCCGATCAAGCCACCGTTCGCGTCGTCGGCGGGTTCCGCCTTGACTATTCCGATGATCTGCCCCGATGCGGTCTCAGCCACATAAGCACTCTCGCGCGAGCGGTTACCGCTGGATATTTCGCCAAGCATCCGCTCCCAGATGCCGGACATAAACTCGGCAGTCCACTCGCGCTGCCGCCATTGCCAGACTTCTTCCGGGATCTGTCCCTTGTGAGCAGAAAGAAAGGTCTGTACTAAGACTCGCGCAACCGGCATAGCATCGGCGGATGTTGGTTTTCTCAAATACATAAAAGTCTCCTCGCCCGGTCTGACCGGGCATCACTCGTCCGCCGAACCGCTCCCCCAGTCACGATCAAATCCGGAACGTTACGTGTCTACTGACTCGTGCCGACGCTCCCGAACTACTTTGGGGTACCTGATCCTCCGGCGGCAGGGAACGGCCCCACGAAGCGCAGATCGCCCGCCGCGAGAACGCCGGGCGTAACGGCGTCCGCTTCCAGAATGACCGTGGCTTGGACGGGCGGCTTACCGGGCAGTGTCGAAGCGAACGTGTTCCCCGCCGATGCCGGGACGGTCCCCCCGGTCTCGAAGCGATACCGCCCGACCTTGCGCCACCCGGAACCCCTAGTACGTTGGTCCAGCGTCGTCTTCTGTAATACTGACGCGTTGACCGCATAACTCGCCGCTGCTGTGCGCCCGCTCCCGCCGGGGAAGCGGACGTAGACGTCCCAGTCCCCTGGAAGGGGCAGGTTCGTTTCCCATACCACGGGTTGCGGCGCGGGCGTGGTGCGCTCACCCTTCTTCGCCCCCGGTACGGACTTGCGCCAGTAGACGCGTGCGCCGCCCGGCATCGTTTTCGGCGTCCATCCCGATGGTAGAGCGGGGGGGATTGGCACGGTGATGTCCCAGGGGTCGATGCGCACGGAAAGGGTGATCATATCCCCGAACGGTACCGGCTGGCGCGGCGCGGGCGGGACATTGATGAGGCGGAACATTTCTGTGATCTCGCCGAGGAAGTCACCCGGGGCGCGGAGCGACATGGCGAACTTCCCGGAATCGCCCGGCGCGATGTCGCCGTCGGCGGACGAGCCGACATAGCGCGGGCTGATCCAGTCGGCGGCGGCGAGTCGACTGTCCTGTCCACTCGCGGTACCGAGAAAGACGGTGCCCGCTTTACGCCGTTCCGTCTCTTGTTTATCCTTGCGATCCGCCAGCCACATATCGTCGCCGTGGTTCGTGAGCGTGAACGCGCTTTCGGGGATGTTGCGCAGAACGTTTGCCCCCCGAAACGTCGCGGTCACCGTCTCGCCGGGACGGAGCACGAACGGCGAACCAGGGTAGGAAAGAAGCGACGAAGGGAGGAGCAACGCGATCCCGGACACATTGGGCGGCAGTTTGGCGTCATTTCGGACCAGCGTCATGAAATAATCCCAGTCCCAGTACGGGCCGGGGTCGGTGTGTCCGCCGCGCCCGCCGAATTTGCCGGGGTTCGCCGTATCGGGGACCTCGAAGTGACCGATGATATGTTCCCGGTCGCGGGGGATGTTATGACGCTGGGAAATGTCGCGCACCAGTTTCGCCGACGCCTCGTATTGCGTGATGCTGAAGAAGCCGGGGCGGTACGCATACCCGCCGTGCTCGATCCCGACCGACCGCGTGTTCGTGATGCGGTCCCCGGCATGCCACGCGACATCGCGCTCCTTGACCTGCTGGTACACCATCCCGGTTTGCGCATCGATGACGTAGTGCGACGACACCTGCGCCTTCGGGTTCTGAAACCAGCGCACCGCCGACAGTGCGAGTCCTTCGATATCATGAATGACGATGCGGTCGATGATTTGGTCCGCTGACGGACGAGCAGAGGGCTTGAAGTTTGTCGGCGCGGCGGGTTCCCAAACGGCTCCCAGGAAATCGGGGGTTTCGGCGACGGGCATGGCTGGTGCTTCCGGCGGTTCGGCGGCACTCGATGATGCCGGGGTACTGAAAAAGAGCACAGAAGCAAGACAAAGAAACGGGAAGGGTCGCAACATTGCTCTGTTTTCTGCGTCGCCAGGTGTTTTTCCTTTTCTTTGTCTTGCTTCTGTGCTCCCGGACGGGGCCAACCGAGAGGACAAACAAAAACCAATAAAGAACCGAAACCTGATACTATACAACGCAAAATTAACGAAACGAGAAAACAAAATGCAGAAGAAAACAGACGGCCTGCCCGGCATGAAACCACAGGGCAAAAATTCTACCGAACGGACCCAGGTTCCCAGTAGGAAGCCTAATTCAAGTCGTGTCCCGAGTGAAAAACCGCGCAAGCCGCGCCCGCAAGCCGAGTCCAAACCGGAAGAGACAGCCGTCGAGGAAGTATCCGGACCGGTGCTGGAATCCGCGCCGCTCTCGTTCGACGAGCTCGGACTCCCGGAAGCGTTACGGCTCGCCATCAAGGCAGCAGGATGGGAAACCCCCACCCCGATTCAGGCACGCTCCATCCCCGTACTGCTCGAAGGACACGACCTGATCGGTCAGGCGCAAACCGGTACCGGCAAGACAGCCGCCTTTGCCCTGCCGCTACTTACCCACGCCGACGCCGGACAGGGGCACACGCAAGCCCTCGTGATGGTTCCGACGCGCGAGTTGTGCGTACAGGTCGCCGAGCAGTTCCACCTCCTTTCCAAAGGCACCGGCATGCGCATCGTCCCGATCTACGGCGGGCAGCCCATCGACCGGCAGTTCCGCGCTCTGAAGATGGGCGCACAGATCGTCGTCGGGACCCCCGGACGCATCCAGGACCATATCCGGCGCGGGTCGCTCGATCTGTCGCAGGTCAAGTTCTGTGCGTTAGACGAGGCGGACGAGATGCTGGCGTTCGGGTTTATCGAGGACATCGAAACCATCCTCGCCGAACTGCCGGAAGAGCGACAGGTCGCGTTGTTCTCCGCGACCATGCCGCCACGAATCGCCGCACTGACCAAAAAGTTTCTGCCGAACGCGCAGCTGGTGAAGATCGAATCCCAGCGGCGTACGCTCGACACCACGAACCAGAGTTATTACGAAGTGCAGCCGGGCAAAAAGCGCGAC
>JACMMA010000087.1 GCA_014379275.1 Armatimonadota bacterium
GCCGTCGCTATTGTGTTGAGGGGATTTTCCCGGGTGTCCGCGCTATTCAAGCGTTGTTGTACCGTTCGTTCGTTGCCTGATACTCACCGGCTTCCGCTTCCTCCACAGTGAGAGTCGCGTGCGGCATCGCATCTAAGCGCTCTTTCGCGATTTTTGCGCCGGAAATGTCGGACAAGCCATACGTGCCGTCCTCGATCTTCGCTAATGCCCTTTCAACCTGCGCCAATGTATTGCGCTCGTTTTCCGTCAACGCGGCATCCCGTGTTCGCAGTTGCAACTCGGTGCCGAGATCCGCCGGATGGTTACCCGCGACGGAGCTTTCCGCCCGGTCATTTCCGGTGGTGTTTAAACCATCCGCGTCCTGCTCTGCCATGCGCGATAGGGTCTGCTCGGTAGACGTTTTGAGTTCCAGTAACCGCGTCTGATACGCCGAAAAATCTAAGTCGGATCGCTTCATTGAATCTGCCATATTCTATCGTTCTCCCTGTATTTACGCTCCCCCGTGAGAAGGAGGTTCCAACAAAGGCGATACCTTGTTTCGCGGGGGTTCAAACGTGCGGGCGGAGATTCGAGGTGTCAGAATAATTATCGGGAGATCCGTGTAGCGCAGAACTTTTCCTACCGCGCCATTTGTATCAACTGCGGAGAATTCTATATGAACCGCACGAACCGCTTTTCGATCGCCATGCTCGCCTCGTTCATCGCCATGACGATCGCCTGTGCCCGGGTTGACGCCGCTCAGCCCAAAGTCGGTGACAAAGCGTCACCAGTCACCTGGACGGCCCTCGATGGGGGCAAAGTTTCGCTGTCAACTCTGTCCAATCAAGGACCGGTTGTGCTGGTGGTGCTTCGCGGCTTCCCGGGCTACCAATGTCCGGTTTGTACCATGCAGGTAGGGGGACTGATTTCCTCTGCGGAGCAATTGGCCGCGGCGAACGCGCAGATCGTTCTTGTGTATCCGGGACCCGCGGAAGGTCTGAAGTCGCACGCGACCGAGTTTGTTTCCGGGAAGCAGATTCCCAGGAACTTCCGAATCGTTTTGGACCCGGATTTTGCGTTCACGAAACAGTACGGTTTACGCTGGGATGCGCCGGGCGAAACGGCCTATCCTTCGACCTTCGTGCTCAAAAAAGGGGGGAATTTCGTTTTCGCGAAAATCAGCAAGTCCCACGGCGGACGCTCGACCACACCCGAAATCCTCAAAGCATTGGGTCAATAGCCCGAGGGTCAGGACTGTTGACGGGGCATTGTGTTCCCAGGAAAAGTCTTCCACACGCCCGATCGTACGCTGGCTGAACCGCCAGTGCTTCCGTGCCGCCTCAGGGGATGACATGCATCGCTGACTTAATTCTTGAGGACTCGGCTGTACGATAGAGATCCGCTGTCCCAGCGCGGCTGGGTAGTGTTTCAAAAGATTCTTCCCGGACGACCTCGCCGGATTCAGAAACGCTGCCTTCAAGCGGGATCAATGTGGCGCTCCGCTCCCCTCGAAACCGTTGCCAGCGTCTGATACCATGGAACAACCATGCGCGAAATTAAAGTAGGTATTCTCGGGTTCGGAACGGTCGGTTCGGGGACAGTCAAGATTTTGCAGGATAATGCGGACGCCATTTCCGCACGCATCGGGGCGGAAATCGTCGTATCCCGCGTCGCCGTTCGTGACCTGACAAAGCCGCGGGACGTTTCCCTGCACGCCCCAACCCTGACGACGAACCCGCAAGACATTACCGACGACCCCGATATCGAAATCGTCGCCGAACTGATCGGAGGCGTCGAACCCGCTCGCACTTTAGTCGAACGGGCGATCGCGAACGGGAAAAATATCGTCACCGCGAACAAAGAGATGGTCGCGAAAGTCGGGCATGATTTACGCATCGCGGCACAGTCTTCCGGCAAGGACTTCTTTATGGAGGCGAGTGTTGCCGGGGGGATCCCGATCATCGCTACGCTCGGGGAGTCGCTGGCCGGAAATCAGGTCCGCGAGATCGCCGGGATTGTGAATGGCACTACCAACTATATTCTGACCAAAATGACGCAGGAGGGGGCGGCGTTCGAGAAAGTGCTCTCCGAAGCTCAATCCCTCGGTTACGCCGAAGCCGAACCGTCGTCTGACGTGGACGGATACGACGCGCAGTACAAAATCGCTATTTTAGCATCGCTGGCGTTCGGGTCACGAGTCAATGTGGAAGATGTTCAGGTGGAGGGGATACGCCACATTTCACCCCGTGACATCGTTGTCGCAAAAGAACTCGGCTACCGTATCAAACTGATCGCGACCGCGCAGGGTTCGCCGAACGGGATGCGTGTCCGGGTCAACCCGACGTTGCTTCCGCTCAAACATCCCCTGGCCACGGTAGACGGCGTGTTCAACGGCGTATTTGTGCGCGGCGATGCGGTAGGGGACCTCACTCTCATCGGGCGCGGTGCCGGAAGCCTACCGACAGGAAGTGCTGTCGTGGGGGATATCATTCATTGCGCTCGTAACATCGTCGCGGGCGCCACCGGTCGCGTCCCATACATGGCATCCCACGATCTGCCGATGCTACCCGCCGCATCGTCCTGGTCAAAGTTTTACGCACGAGTCCGCGTTTTAGACCGTCCGAAGGCGCTCGCGGCAATCGCCACCATCTTCGGCGACCACGATGTATCTATCGAATCAGTCATCCAGCGCGCCATGCCGGACGAAGAAGCCGAAATCGTCTGGGTCACCCACGAAGTCCGTGAGCAGGATGTCCACGCCGCCTTGGCGACGATTCACGCACTGCCCGTGGTTCGTAGCGTTGACACGGCACTACGTGTTATGGAGTAAAATCCGTCCGATACGGGAAGAACGTTTGCAGTGGAGAAAAAAACATGGCAGCACATTCGATAACTTTAGGCTCCGGCGGGGCGAACGCTCCCGGACAAGACCCGCGAAAATCAGATACCGGCAAGGTCTCCGAAACTACCGACACTTTCGACCGCGACTTGCACGGCGAAGACCGCGCAGGACAGCACGGGGGAAGCAGTCCGACGCGCACTTACTCCGCATATGATGTGAAATCGTTGCACGAAAAACTTTCCGATTTCGACAATGGTGAACTCAAGCGCATCCCGGTACTCGCCCACGGCGAACGACTGGAACAGGGTGGGAAATACCTCGACCTGTCCGACGACGAACATACCGTCTTTACCGCTCAGGGAAGCCTGGAGGCGCAAGACCCCCATCTGTACGTGCCGAAATCAGGGACCGACTATCAACTGTGGAACCGACTCATCGGAGTTGACGTCGCCGTGGATTCGTCCCCGGCGGATGACCTAACACCGGCTCGGTAAAGTTTCTCAACGCCCCTGCATCCGATTGCGGGGGCGCTTTTGTTCCATCGCTGCGGTGGCGATACAATAGTTTGCCATGAATCCCGAAACCGTCGATCACACAGCCTCTACCCCGCACCTGACACTTGCCGACAAACTCGCCACGCTCCCGATAAACCCTGGTTGCTATATATACAAGGACACTGCCGGTACGATCATCTACGTCGGCAAAGCGGTTAACCTGAAAAACCGCGTCCGTTCTTACTTCCAGAAATCCACGAATCATTCCCCGAAAACGAGGCGGCTGGTGCAAAACATTGCCGACATGGAATGGATTGTGACCGACACGGAACTCGAAGCATTGGTGCTGGAGTGCAACCTCATCAAGCGGCACCGTCCAAAGTACAACATCCGTCTGCGCGACGACAAGCATTATCCGTATTTGCAGTTGACGATGTCGGAACCCTTCCCCCGACTTCTGGTGACCCGGCGGGTCAAAACGGGCGACGGGAATAAATACTTCGGGCCATATACGTCCGGTCATGCCGTCTGGCAGA
>JACMMA010000608.1 GCA_014379275.1 Armatimonadota bacterium
CTGAATGATGTTCTGCTCGCCGAAGGGTTCGCTACCCGTCATGTCACCTGTATGCCAAAAAATCCCGACGATCCCGACTGCCACGTGATCAATCTCGTGTACTGCACATCACTGTCAAAGTGGGTGTGGATGGACGCATCGTTCGCGGGATACTGGACCGACGAAGCGGGAACGCTACTGAGTATCGCCGAAGTGCGCGAGCGTGTCATCGCCGGCAAGCCGGTAAAGGCGGCACCGACTCTGCATCACAATGCCGACCCTTACACCGAAGCCGTTTACCTCGAATACATGACCAAAAATATGTACTGGTTCACGACACCGGTCGAGAGCCGCTTCGACTACGAAACCGACGGCAAGTCCCGCCAAATCGCCCTGGTATTACCCGGTGGCAAGCACGGATGGGAAGGGCGGTTTTACTACACCTCCGACCCCGCCGCGTTCTGGTGCAAACCGTGAGCCTCTTCTCCTGAAAGTTAACGAACCGATGAATGAGTTTCAAACCGAGATAGAGGCGGCAATACGCCTCGTGGAACAGAACTACGCCGGGTACGCCGATAAACGGGCGCGACTCGGGGCGGAAGTGCTGGAGGGGGCGGCAACGCGGGCGAGGAATGCCGCGACGCAGGCAATAAGTCTCTCCGAATGCGACCGAATTCTTTATGACTACGTGAGTGTGTTTCAGGAAGGACATCTCGTCGCCGCTTCGATAACCGGGGACGGCGAGATTACAAACCTGAAGCGAACCTATAATCCCTCCGCATACGCCCCGAAGCCGTCGACCTGGACCAACGAGCCGAGCGCACGGACATTGTCACCAGAAACGTTCCTGCTCACCGTTCCGAGTTTCGATCTGCAACAGAAGGCGACATTGGATGGGTTGCTCGCGGTGCGGGATGCCGAAATCAAAGTCCGTCCCAACCTCATCATCGACGTTCGCGGCAATGGGGGCGGCTCTGACGACACGTACTCTGCTCTGCGCCCTTACCTGTATACGCAACCGATCACGCAAACTGGTACGGACGTGTTAGCAACGAGGGCAAGTGCCGATGCCTGGGAATCGATGCTCGCGCAGGCGTTTGTCACGGACGAAGAGTTTGTCGCCCATTTCAACGCGGTCATGGAAAAGATGCGCTCCGTTCCGGAAGGGACATTTATTCCATGGAACGACGACTCGATGGATACATTTGACGAAGTGTTCCCTCGCCCCGCGAAGGTGGCGGTCTTGATAAACCGCGACTGTGGTAGCACTACGGAGCAGTTTCTTCTGGAAGCCAGGCAGAGTAAGAAGGTGGCACTGTACGGCGAGACTACGGCGGGCGTCCTCGATTACTCGAACATGCGCACGTTCAAACTCCCCTCCGGCAATCGGGTTTTGGGGATCGCCACGACCCGGTCTCGCCGTCTGCCGGATAATCCGGTGGATGGCATAGGGATCGAACCGGACGTTATTATCCCGAACCTGACGCACCCACAATCGCCGGACGATAACGCCATCGAGTTGGTGAAAGCCGCTGTAGAACGCCAATTACCGGTGGGGGATGTTGCCGCCGCACGTGCCGGGTAAAACAGGAGAGGAATGTATGACCAAGATGCAATTCACGCCGGTTGATCTGCGGAACGCCCCGGATAGGGAACTGGAAGCCATAGCTGTTCAAGCGAATCGGATGCGAGCCGAGCGTCTCCCGGACGATCCGCCGATCCCGCTCCAAGAACAACTGCAAGGATGGCGCAACATGCCGACGTTCGTGGACGTTTATGCGTGGAGCGTATGCCCCACGGGGAGTGACGATGTAATGGCAATGGGGTATCTCAACATCGCGCAAACGGATCACAACCGGCATATCGCGGAGTTTCAACTGTCCATTGTTCCCACCTACCGACGGCAAGGGATTGCACGAGAATTGCTCGCGCGTTTATTGCCGGTTGCTCGCAAGAATGAACGGCGACTCCTGACCACCTGGAGTAGCGGGCGCGTTCCTGCCGGGGCCGCTTTCCTAGAGCACCTGGGTGCGGAACGGGGTATCGAATCCCACATGAACCAGTTGGTTATCGCTGATCTTGATCGCGATTTGCTAACGCGCTGGCAAGAGGGCGCGGCGGAACGCGCCCCGGACTACCACCTGGAGTGGTGCGAGGGTGCTGTGCCGGATGCGGAGTTCGAGCCGATCCGCCGTATGTGGAACGAAGTCGCGAACTCCATGCCGCGTGGCGATCTCGAAAGGGAAAATGAGGAAATCAGTGCGGATCAGATGCGGCAAAGGGAGCAGAGGATGTTCGCAAGCGGGTGGCAACGCTGGATGCTGTTCGCGCGAAACAAAGCCTGGGCCTACGCGGGCTACACCGAGATGTGCTTCCACCCGAATCGCCCGTATCTTCTCGAGCAGGGTGGGACGGGCGTCATAGCCGCGCATCAGAGTCGGGGAATCGGCCGGTGGCTCAAAGCCGCGATGCTGGAACGCGTGATGCAGGAGATGCCCGTAGCCCGTTTCATCCGTGCGAACAACGCCGATACCAACGCGCCGATGCTCGCGATCAACCGGGCACTCGGCTTCGCTCCCTTTTCTTCCCACACGGCGTGGCAAATCGAGACCGAAAGGGTATCCGCCTATCTGGAGGGCGCCGCCTATCTGGAGGGCGCAGTTTCATAGTCCGCGTTGCAACGGGTGCTACACGCCCCAAAGCGAATCAACGCATGACACGAATCGAAAGGGTTCTCGCTGTTTATGACATGGTTACATTTATTCGCCCTCTTGCCCGCTTTCGGAATGGTACTGGCACCACTCCCGCACTTACCCAGAAGCGTGAATCCCGGACATGGACACCGGAGTCGGGAAAGCACGTCCAGACGGTTTTCTTCCAGTTCTATGAGGCGACGAATCAGAAAGACGCGAAGCGGGCGATAACGCTGGGCGAGGAGCTATGCCGGTTGGATGACAGCCCACAAGACCGCTTCAATCTCGCCTGCCTTTATGTGGAGGAGAGCCGCTTCGACGACGCGATAAAGAAACTAAACGAAGCCATCGCCTGCGCCCCAAACGATCCTTCGTTCCGAGTCGCGGAGCAGATCCGGGAAGATACCGATCTGGACCCGCTTCGCAAACGTCCCGACTTTTCGGATCTCCTGAAGCGGGCGGAGGCCGCCTCGTGGAAACCGGCGCGGCTCGAATACGAGACCGGGGATGCCAGGCCCGCCCCCTCTACCCGAAGCGGCAGGGACAACGAGTATCTAACGGCTTTGCGTACGAAATACAACCTCGACGCGCTGATCGCCGGATCGCGCGGGGACATGGAACAGGTGAAGATACTTTGCACCTGGGTGCATACGCGCTGGAATCACGTCGGCGACACGAACAGCCAATCTACCGACCCCGTCGGTCTCCTCGAAGCGGCGGAAAAGGGGGATAACTTCCGGTGCGCGGAATATGGAATCACGGTCACCGGGTGTTTGAACGCAGTCGGGATTCCGGCACGGGTGGTCAGTGCGCGGGCGCAGGATGTAGAGACGCGCCGATTTGGGGCGGGGCA
>JACMMA010000609.1 GCA_014379275.1 Armatimonadota bacterium
ACCTGGGATGAGACCGGGCTTTGCGTGACAGCGGGGGCGGGCGTCGTTCTCGCGGACTTAGAGGAAACGTTGAGCCGCCACCAATATACACTCGGTTCGCTTCCGCAGAGCGCACGTATCGCCACCGTCGGCGGAGCAGTCGCTACCGAGGCTTTCGGACTATTTGCGGCAGGTTACGGCGGGATGCGCGAAAACACGCTCGCGCTCGAAGCCGTTCTCCCCGGCGGGGAAGTTATCCGCACGTCCGCGAGCGGAGCGGCGTCACGAACATTCCATCACCTGTTGATCGGAACCGAGGGTGCGTTCGGCATCGTGACTTCCGCGACACTTGCGATTCGTCCCGTGCCGGAAGTGCGGGCCTGGTGCGCGTTTGCATTCGGCACGTTCGCGGACGCGGCGGACGCCCTGCGCCTCATCTACCGGAGCGACGCCCGCCCCGCGTTCGTACGACTCTTTGATGCCGCCGCAGCGCGGGAACGGTTTGCGGGCGTGGTACCGGGCGGCAACGTTCTTTTGCTCCTCGGGGTAGAAGGCAGCGAAATTGTCCAGACCGGGCAGTACCAGACGGTTTTCGCCGTTTGTAAACAGGTCGGCGGCGAGGAAGTCGCCGTGGACGGTGACGCGTGGTATGAATCCGATCGGTTTCGCACGGATGCTTTCGCGGCGAACGGCCGCTCAGGTGCAATCGCCGATGTTATTTCTGTATATACGCCGTGGTCCTCGGCGAACGCAGTCTATCGCGCACTCAGCGATGGATTACAAGCCGATGTTTGCGCACTGACGACTCAGATCGGATACGCGACACCGCACGGTGTCGCCCTCGACATGCTGTTCGTTGCCGAAACCGCCTCGCCGGAAGATGCTATCGCCCGCCATGGTCGAGTCTTGCAAAACGCGCGCGAAATCGCCCTGACGCACGGCGCCAATGTGGCGCACCACTACGGCGTCGGCGTCGCCCGCGCGGGATGGGCAGACGCCGAGCGCGGCAGTGCACAGACGGAGGCGCTACGGCGGATGCGAACGGCTCAGACAAAAAAAAGCCCGGCGGGACTGTGAAGTCCACTCTCCGGGCAAGTCATGGTGTTTCTCGTGCAATTCATTATACTGCAATATTCATGCCGTGCAATAGAATAACTAAAAGTAATCTATTTATTTTTAACCCGAACCGCGAGAGCCTCGAACGTTGTCACTTGCCCCTCCAATACCGCCAGCGCCCCCTGCCAGAAATGGAAATCGGACAGGTCGACCCCGAGAGGATCTACCAGTTCCTGCGGCGATAGTGAGCCGCCGGAACGCAGAAACTGCAGGAACTTCGGCGCAAATACATCCGCCCCCTCCTCGGTACATTTTTTGTAAAGTGCGAGCGCGAGTAGTTCCCCCCACGTGTAGGCATAAACGTAAAACGGCGTACTAACGAAGTGCGGGATGTATGCCCACCACGACGCATGACCGGGTAACAGGGTCACGGAATCACCGAACATCGTTCCTACCGCGGATTGCCACAGTTCTCCAAGACGATCCGTGCTGACCTCGCCATTCTCGCGCCGCTCCCGGTGCGCCGACTGCTCGAAGCGGTACAACGCGGTCTGACGGAAGATCGTACTCATCGCCTGCTCGATCTGCTCCGCATACAGTGCCAGTCGCGCGGTGTCGCTTTGGCCATGACGGTTCATTTCCGCGAAAACGAGTTGTTCCGCGAACGTAGATGCGACTTCGGCCATCGGTAATGTCCCGTGGAACGAAAAGAAACCTTTCGGGCGTGCGACGGACGTATGTACCCCGTGACCGAGTTCGTGTGCGAGGGTGCGAACATCGCTCGTTTTGCCGAGGTAATTAATAAAGATGTACGGGTGCAGGTCCGCAGTGACATACGCGCAGTAAGCCCCGCCCCGCTTTCCCGGCCGTACCGCGCCGTCGATCCAGTTGCCTGTGAAGAACTCCCGCGCGGCTTCGGCGTAGTCGGGATGAAAACGCTCGAACGCGGAAAGGCACCAGTCGCGGGCGTTGTCATAGGAGATCGGTGTCTGCGGTTCGGGCGTGAGCGGGGCAAAACGGTCGTAATGATACAGTTCGGGCAAGCCGAGCAGCCTGCGCTTCGCCCGGTAATAGCGCGCAACCAACGGATACCCGGCTTCCGAAGTTCGGACCACGGTTTCTACGACATCGGGCGACAGTTCGTTAGAAAGGTGCCGCGCTTCTTCCTGGTAAACATATCCGCGTAACCGGTCTTCCGTAGCCTTCTCGGCAATCAAAGTGTTGTGAATGTAGGTGAGATTGCGCAGGTGCGGTTCTAACCCACTGGTGATAGCGTCGGCGGATTTGCGGCGTGCCTCACGGTCCGAAAATGCCTGACGGTTCATTACGTCCGGCAGGGTGAGCGGCGTTTGCTCGCCTTCCACGGTGAAGCGCAAACCGGAGGTTATCTCCTCGAACAGGCGTGTCCATGCCCGTCTGCCGGTATTCTGCGCCTCTTCCCAGACGGTTTCTTCCGCCTGCGAAAGGCGAAAACGAGCCCGATCTCGGGCGGTCTGTAAGTAATGCCGAAACGCTACGAGAACCGGATCGTTCGCCCAACCAGTCAATTTTTCGGCGGGGAGTCGGGCGAGGTCCAAATCAAACTCCAGGAGCGGGAGAGTTGCCGCAGTATGCTTCTCACGCACCGCTTGCAGGAATGCCCCGTTTTCCGCGGAACTGTCCGCGCTAAAGCGGAGCGACGCGAAAGCAACCGGTTTTTGAGACTCCTGACGAATGCGCTCATTGTGGTGCAGTGCGACGCGTAACTCGTCCGGCGAGAACGCGGCTACTTTCCCGCGATATTTCTGTGCGAACGCTTCGGCGTCCTGTTTGGCAGTGGCAAGCGTTTCGAGGATACGGGGATCGTCGGGGGCCGCAAAAAGATCGCACAGATTCCACATTGGCGCGGAAACCGGCGGTAAATTTTCCTGGTTATGCATAACGGTAACGGGCGACGAACCGTCCTTGGTCGCCGCCCGTCGAAAACTAACGCCGACCGCCGGGTTGCCCCGCGGCTTCCGCCGCCCGCGCCATTTCGCCTTGCACGATCATGTTTTCGAGGTCAACTTTGTTCATGGCGCGCGCAAGAGCCATATCGCGGGTGATCTTTCCATCCGCGTACAGGTTGCGTAACGCCATGTCCATCGTCTGCATGCCGATGTTGCCGGAAGTTTGGATCATCGAAGTGATCTGGTGGGCCTTCGCCTCACGGACCAAGTTGCGGATAGCGGGCGTGGCAATCATGATCTCCTGCGCACAGACACGGCTGGTACCGTCTATGGTCGGAATAAGTTGCTGGCAAAGCACGGCTTGCAGGTTGTTAGAAAGCTGAAGGCGGATCTGCTCCTGCTGCCCGGGCGGGAACGAGTCCACGATACGGTCAATCGTGGTCGCGGCTGAGTTAGTGTGCAGTGTGGCGAACACAAGGTGTCCCGTTTCCGCCGACGACACTGCCATTTGCATCGTTTCCAGATCCCGCATCTCTCCGACCAGGATCACATCCGGGTCTTCGCGAAGCGCAGCACGTAGCGCGTTCGGGAACGACTTCGTGTCCTGTCCCAATTCGCGCTGATTGATCACCGACATTTTATGCTGATGGACAAATTCTACCGGGTCCTCAATGGTGATGATGTGCTCCGAACGGTTCATATTGATCGAGTTGATCATCGCGGCGAGCGTGGTGGACTTGCCCGAGCCGGTCGGCCCCGTAACCAGAATCAGTCCACGCGGAATGTGCGTCAGTTTTTCGATCACCGCCGGAAGTTTCAGGTCGGCTAGCGTCGGGATGTTAGTGGGGATAATCCGGAAGGCACCCGCGACGGTCCCCCGGTCCCGAAAAATGTTGCACCGGAAACGGCTGGTTCGTCCTAAAGAATACGAGAAGTCCAGTTCGAATGTGGACTCGAACTTCTGAATCTGTTCGTCGGTAAGGATATCGTAGATCATGCGTTGCGACACCGCCGACGTAAACGACTCGTATGGGGCTTGAAGAAGCTTGCCATGAACCCGTAGTACCGGCGGCAACCCGGTAGCGACATGCAGATCCGAAGCCTTCTGCTTTACGACGAGGTGAAGCAGTTCGTCCACGTGCGCATCTTCCAATGAACGGACCTTCGCGGTCGGCTTAGGGGCGGCAGCGGCTTCTTCGGGGTTGATGGGTGCATCGGACATATTATCTATCGAATCCCTTCGGTCAAAAAGGTTCCTTTAAGTTTCGTTTACCAATATACGATAGGAACACCCCATTTTACTCCATCAGGGCGACATTTTTCAAATGCCACCCTTGGAGTGTCCGTCTCGAAACGCTAATCGATGATCAGGGAGACCGGTACCGGACTTGCCTGCGGCGCATTGAGCACTTTCGGCGCTTTCTGGGTCTTCCCCCAAAGATGGACGCGCTTCCCGCTCGTGTCGCGCAGGGTCCCTAGCACAAGATCTGCAAGAGGAAAAACGACATTCAGGTTGCTCAGCATATATTTGTGGTGCATCCGGTGGTGGGCGTCCAAAAAGCGGTAGACCGAAAAGCGGTTCAAAAATGTCGCCGCTTTCGGGACATGCATCGCCCAGTGGATAGATTCGTATACCGTGTAATAAACGATAACAGCGGCGACGCCTCCCCAGACACTCGGGATCCCGGTCACCCATTGAATCAGCAGGAAAAACGGCAGATGTCCGGCGATCATCGCCGGTAATGCCCACCAGTCCATAGGCACCTTGTCCGGATGATCATCGTGCGCATGATAACTCTCGTCCCCTTTGTAAATCTGATGGTGGGTTAAGGTGTGCGCCTTAAACATGTACTTGCTGATTTTCGGCGTGTGGAACATATGACGGTGGAACGCCCACTCGAAGAAGCTCATATAAAGCGTGTAAACGGCAAATGCGCCTAGTTGAATCAACAATACGGTAGAAAATGACAAATTGAACTCTTTCTAGAACAAGGAAAAACCGGACACCTACAAAGCGGGCGTCCGGTCTTCCCACGTCGGCGCATCTCGCGCCTTTTTTCCGCCGCGTGAGTAATCGCGGCATACTTCCCACGTGCGGCGATTCTCGCCAGCACTTCGCCAATCACCTTACGCACCACCGCGACATTCGCGTTCCCGTTCCGCGTCGCTAGTAGAACGGGATAACTTATACCGGCGAGTCCGACTCGGTTCGGACGTGGACCATGCGCAGACGTTCATGAAATCCGTGTATGGCGGTCTTACCCAGTGCGCCCGTTCCGGAAACATGCAAACGGTCGCCAGATCGTTTCCGGCGACCGATCAGACGTGCGACGCCTTCACTGTTAGAAGCCGGCGGTGAACACGACGCGCATGACTTCGTCCGGGGTTGTGTCGCCGCGTAGGATCTTGTACAAACCGTCCGACTTCATGTCCTCCATGCCGTTCGCGACCGCCGCCGCCTTGATATCACCGAGGGTGGCACGGCGTACGACTAGTTCGGCGATCTCCTGGTTCATCGTCATCAACTCGTAAATACCGAGTCGCCCCTTGTAGCCGGAGCCGCGGCAGTTGTCGCACCCCTTGCCGCGGTAGAGCGTAATAACTTCGTCCGGGTTGTCCGCCCCGAAACCGAACCGGCGCAAGTCCGACGCCTTGGCCGAGTACGGCTCTTTACAGTTCGAGCAGATGCGGCGCGAAAGGCGCTGTGCGAGAACCCCGATAACGGTGGCCGCAATCAGGAACGGTTCCACCCCCATGTCCGCGAGACGCATCGTTGCCGAGGGCGCGTCGTTCGTGTGCAACGTGGAAAGCACGAGGTGTCCGGTCAAAGCCGCTTCGATCGCAATGTCTGCCGTTTCCAGGTCGCGCATTTCCCCGACCATGATGATGTCCGGGTCTTGCCGCAGGAAGGAGCGGAGCGCGTTCGAGAAGTTCAGACCCGCCTTTTTATTGATACCCACCTGCGTGATACCGGAAAGCTGGTATTCGACCGGGTCTTCGACCGTGGTGATATTCTTTTCCGGGGTGTTGATCTTGTTCAGCACCGAATACAACGTGGTGGTTTTGCCGGAGCCGGTCGGGCCGGTGACCAGGAACATTCCGTTCGGCTGGACGACGAGGTCCTCCATACGGGCTTGTACTTCCGGACGGAAGCCGAGTTTCCCGAGACCGAGCATCACCGAGCCTTTGTCGAGGATACGCATGACGATTTTCTCGCCATACATCGAGGGCAGACAGGAAACGCGCAGGTCGTAGTCCTTGCCGTTGACCTTGATCGCGATACGTCCGTCCTGGGGAATACGCCGCTCCGCGATATTCATGTCGGCCATGATTTTGTAGCGCGAGATCAACGCGGGCTGAATGTGCTTCGGGATCGCCATGACCTCCTGGAGCACGCCGTCCACGCGGAAGCGTACGCGTACACTGCGCCGGTCCGGCTCGATGTGAATATCCGACGCCCCGGCTTCCACCGCCTGGGTCAGTACCGCGTTCGCCATACGGATGACCGGCGCGGACTCGGCATCCGGGTCGCCCTTCGCGTCGTCGGCGTCGTCGGTCACGGCCCCGCCGTACTCCTTAATGAGGTCCGCCATGTTCGGGCCGGCTTTACTACCGGGCGCGGGGGTCAGCGCGTTCGCCGAGGGGCGCTCGCCGGCCCCATCCGCGCGGATGCCGTAGGCTTTGCCGAGGGCTTCGGCGAGGTCGCCGGGCACAGCCAGCATCGGCTGAACCAGGCATTTGGAGACCATGCGGAGGTCATCCACCGCCATGATGTTCTTCGGGTTCTCCATCGCCACCCAGAGCCGGTTGCCGTCTTTTTTGACCGGGAGTGCTTTGTGCTTTTCGGCGGCGTGCTGTGGAACGACGTTGACCGCGGAGGGTTCGGGCTTGTGCTTGAGCAAGTCGATGAACGGGATTCCCATTTCCAGGGCGCGTCCCTCGACCACATCCCGCTCGCTGGCGAAGCCGAGCGTCATCAAGATCTGCCCGAGATCACCAGGCGCACTTTTCTGCACGTCACGTGCCTGATTCAGTTGATCGGCGGTAATGAAACCTTTTTCAAGAAGAATCTCACCCACACCTTTGCGTACCATTGCCATAGTTTTGAACTTCCCTTTAGTCGCATGTCCGCCGTCACGCGGTTGGAATCCCCTACATTGACTACACTATTTTAGCCCGACGGCTCTGCCTTTTCCGGTTCCGCTACTTTCCGCACGGCATTGTGAGGGTTATCGTGCAAGGATTCGCCATCCCGGCTTTGCATTCCTGCCCGGTGAAAATATTGTTGTCCCTGTGTTTTGTCCGCACCAACCTCCTGCCGGGAAAACGACGACTCAACGATTGAGTCCACGTGTAGGTTGTCGCGCCGGATTCGTGGAGGGTAGAACGATCCCCATGCGACACACGGCAACCGGACATCTTCGTCACAGTTGGCATCGAAGCGTCGTCGTGTTCGTGCGAGGCACGGATGGAGTGTCCTCAAAAACTTTGACGACATCCGTATTCACATTGTTCCGCGATTTGCGCGACGCCCTACCGTACCTTTAATTGTCCACCGTAGTCCGAGAATCATTCCCGCAGTAAACTGCGAATCATTCCCGCTTTGCCTTGACACCTCTACCACCGAAAGGTACAATGCTATGTTAAAAAGCGACACATTTGGTCGCCAAACGATTGCAATGGAATCGCGGAACGCTCGCGGCAAAAACGATGTTTACATTTACGAAGAAAGCCGACTACGCCCTTCTCGCCCTGTCCTTTTTATCTACGGAAGGGGCGGGACGCCTCGTCGGGCCGCGCGAGATCGCGAAGCGCTACGACATCCCGGGTGAGTTACTGGCTAAAGTGATGCAGACGCTGGCGAAGAACCATCTGGTCGCGTCGGTTCCGGGTCCGACGGGCGGGTACCGGCTGGGGCGCGACGCGGCGGCGATCTCGGTCGCCGAGGTGGTAGAGGCGATGGACGGACCGCTCGCCATCGCGCAGTGCTGGGAGCCGGAGTACGGACCCGCCCGATGTGCCCAGTCGTCTAGCTGCACGATACGCGGACCGCTGGAGCGCATCCAGATCGAGATGGTCCGCCTTTTGCGCGAGACCAGTCTCGCCGATGTGTGCAAGCCGGTGGAAGCGTCCGACGGAATCAAGCCGCGCGCTTTCGCCCCGAATGCTCGTTTGACAGTTTTGCCGGACGTGATTTTGCGGTAAATCACTCCTTCTTAGAAACAGGATATTTGAATCATGAGTGTAAAAACACCCGTTTATATGGATAACAATTCGACGACGCGCACCGACCCCCGCGTCGTGGAAGCGATGCTTCCTTATTTCAGCGAGGATTTCGGGAACGCTTCCAGCAAGTCGCACCCGTTCGGCTGGAAAGCCGAGGAGGCGGTGGACACCGCCCGTGAACAGATCGCCCGCGTACTTAACGCCGACCCGAAAGAGATCGTATTCACGTCCGGCGCGACCGAGTCCAATAACCTTGCTATCAAGGGCGTGGCCGAAATGTACGCCGACAAGGGTGACCACATCATCACAGTAGTCACCGAGCACAAGGCGGTTCTGGACACCTGCAAGCGACTCGAAAACGAAGGCAAGCGCGTCACGTACTTGAGCGTGAAGCCGGACGGTCTCATTGACCTGCAAGAGTTGGCCGACGCGATCACGGATAAAACCATCCTGGTTTCTATCATGGCCGCGAATAACGAGATCGGCGTCGTACAGCCCATCGCGGAGATCGGCAAACTGTGCCGCGAGCGCGGCGTGATCTTTCACACCGACGCGGTGCAAGCTTACGGCAAGATCCCGCTCGACGTTCAGGCGAATAATATCGACATCGCCTCCATTACCGCACACAAGATCTACGGGCCGAAAGGGATCGGTGCGCTATATGTACGCCGCCGTAACCCGCGGGTGCGGCTGACTGCCCAGATCGATGGCGGCGGCCACGAGCGCGGCTTCCGCTCCGGCACCCTGAACGTTCCCGGAATCGTCGGGTTCGGCATGGCAGCGAAGATCGCATTCGAGGAAATGGAAGCCGAATCGAAGCGGCTCGTCGCCCTGCGCGACAAGCTCCGCGCCCTGGTAATGGACACCACGGACGAAGTGTACATCAACGGATCGCTGGAGAGCCGTCTTCCGGGCAACATCAACCTGTCGTTTAACTACGTCGAGGGCGAATCGCTCCTGATGGGGTTGAAGGATGTCGCGCTGTCGTCCGGGTCCGCCTGTACGTCGGCGTCGCTGGAACCGTCGTATGTGCTCAAAGCCCTCGGCGTCGGCGACGAACTGGCGCACTCGTCTCTGCGGTTCGGTTTAGGACGCTTCACGACCGAGGAAGAAGTAGAGTATGTCGCCGGGCGTGTGAACACCGTGGTGGAAAAATTGCGCGAAATGTCGCCGCTCTGGGAGTTGGCACAGGAAGGCATCGACCTTTCCACGGTGAAGTGGTCCGCGCACTAGTCTGCAAATTTTGCGGCATGTGTCGCCGCAGTAACGATTGATAAATAGAAATCAAGGAAAATCAAAATGCCCTATTCAGATAAAGTGGTAGACCACTACGAAAACCCGCGCAACGTCGGTTCGTTCGACAAAAACGACGTCGCGGTCGGCACCGGGATCGTCGGCGCACCCGAGTGCGGCGACGTGATGAAACTGCAACTCAAGATCAGCGCGGACGGCGTGATCGAGGACGCGAAGTTCAAGACGTTCGGCTGCGGTTCCGCCATCGCGTCCTCGTCGCTCGCCACCGAAATGGTGAAGGGCAAGACGCTCGAACAAGCCCTCGCGATCAAGAACACGGATCTGGTCCAGGAACTCGCACTGCCCCCGGTGAAGATCCACTGCTCGGTGCTAGCGGAGGACGCGATCAAGGCGGCAATCCAGGATTATCAGGCGAAGCAAGTGAAGATGAAGTCGGCGGAAGCACTCGTCAACAGTGTCGAAGGCGCGACTGTCACGGCGTAAAGATTGCCTTCCCGGCAACTTTTATTTTTCGCCCTCCCCGCGCGGGAGCAATGTAAGGTCACCCCGCGGGGAGGGCGAAAAGTGCCAGATGTAGACGGGAATCGATTGAGAGGCGAACAATCATGACAGCAGAATTACCGGTTGCGACAGAACCGATCGTGGCATTGACGCCGACCGCCGTTCGTCAGGTCAAGCGGCAGCAGGAAAAAACCGGCAAGCAGGGCTGGTATCTGCGTCTCGGCGTACGCGGCGGCGGGTGTTCCGGCCTGTCGTATGTGATCGACATGGAAAATGAGCCCGACCCCGAGTTCGATTCCGTGTATAACGTAGACGATGTGAACGTCGTCGTGGACCGCAAATCCGCGCTGTTTCTCCAAGGCTCGACGCTGGACTACAACATCAAAAACCTGATGGAAGGCGGCTTCGTTTTTAACAACCCGCAAGCCATGCGCTCCTGCGGTTGCGGGACATCGTTCACCGCGAAATAGTTTTATTAGCCGCCAAGACGCCAAGAACGCCAAGGTGAGAAAAAGAAAAAAGGTTTGGAGTTTCCCCAGGTGTTTCGCCGGGCGATCTGCTCGACTAAACCGGGAACCCTTCGCGAAACCCCTCTTCTTTTTCTCACCTTGGCGTTCTTGGCGTCTTGGCGGTTAAAAGTTCTCTTTATGGCTATAATAACGACATGGCAGATGTAACTACTACCGGCGTTTTCGTGGGCGTGGGCAAGCCGGAGCCCGTACGTATCGAAGTCAGCGTGACCGACAACCAGGAGATGGTGGATGTTCCCTCCGTGACGCTCTCGGTGTTGCCCGTGGATCAGGCGGACGGGGCGACCCGCCGTGTCGAGACGTTTTTGTCGGCGGGCGACGCGGCGTTGCTGGGGCAGATGCTCCTTGAGTTTGCCGCGTCTACCCGGCAGGCGATAGAAACCGGTGAGGATGTGGACGATGACTACGCCGGGTAGTCTGACTCCCCTTTCGCCGTCGGCAAGTTACTTCGAGCTGTTTCAGGTGCCGGTCGCGGTAGAGGAATCGACCCTTACGCGCCGATTCCGGGAGATGTCGCGGCAGTATCACCCGGATCGGTTCGCGAACGCTGACGACGAGACACAGACTACGGCACTTGATGCGACCGCGCTTCTCAACGATGCGTATCGTACCTTGCGGGATCCCTTTTCGCGGGCAGAGTATCTACTGCGGCGCGAAAGTGGCGTTTCGCTCAACGATTTGCAGAAAACGGCGAAACCACCGCAGGAATTATTCGCGCAGGTGTTGGAGTTGCAAGAAGCACTGATGGAGTACCAGGAGGCGCGGCTTGACGACGAGACGGAAACGATGGATCGATTGCGCCCGATGTTGCGCGAAGGTCGCACCGAATTCGCCGGTGCCTATGACGAACTCGCCGAGCGATTGCAATCGCTGTTCGCCGGGTATGATGCCGAGGCCGACCGGGCAGGAGTTTTGCGCGGCATTGCCGAAGTAGTCGGCACACGCGGGTATTTGCGCCGCGTACTGACTAACTTAGATGGAACCCTCGCCTAATACCCCCCCCGAACCCGACGCCACGAAGGCGACGCCGTGGCTCCCTTATGTTTTGCCGATGCTACTTTTCCTTGTAGCGACGCAGGGCGAATCGTACCTCCCGAAATCGGTGTATCCGGTCGCTTATGCGGTCAAGGCGGTCATTGTCACCGCGGCGCTGGCGGTCTGCGCCCGAACATGGCGGAAGGAGCTTCGCTTCGAGGGGAAGGCGATCGCACTCGGCATAGTCGCCGGGCTTATCGGGCTACCGCTCTGGCTCGGCGTGGACGCCATAACGCCCCCCCTGGCATTTCTCGGCACACGCACCGCCTACAACCCGCTCGTGGAAATCCCGGACGCGACGTTGCGCACTGTTTTTCTTGCCACGCGCTTCTTCGGACTGGCGATAATGGTGCCGATCATGGAGGAAGTATTCTGGCGTTCGTTCCTGCTTCGCTACGCCACCGACCAGGACAGATGGTACACGCTCCCTGTCGGCACGTTCTCACTCGCCGCACTCGCCATTGTCTGCGCCCTGTTCGGCGTCTCACACCCCGAGTATCTCGCCGCTATCGTGTTTACCCTACTCATGGCGGGGCTGCTTCGGCTCACGAAAAGTCTTCTCGCTTGTATCATCGCGCACGGCATCACGAATCTCGCGCTCGGGATTTATGTCCTCCTAACCGGGAACTGGAAGTACTGGTGAGGGAATCCCGCGAACGTTTGTCGGGGGAATACATTCCCCCCCGGCGATCAGAACGACCGGAAACGTCTATTGCGGGAAGTAGAACGCGGTTTGCGGGATGAACTCGCGCTTCTGTCGCGGGCTTTCCCAGTACACTTTGCAGGAATAGTTTGAATCTCCGTTCTTCTCGAAAAACTCAACGCGTATGTCGTACAGTCTCCCGCCCTCCAGACGGATCTTGCCCGACACCTCCGAAACGCCGTGTATCGTCCAATCGTCGATGAGCTGCTGACCGTTTACCCACAAACGCGTCCCATCGTCCGCCGCCGTGAAGAAGGTGTATTCCTCGGAGTATACGGGTCGTACACGTCCTGTCCAGCGCACGGACCAGGCGTTTTTCGCCGGGATGCGAGCGTCCGGTCCACCCCGTTGCCATTCGAACTCGATTTTAGGTTCGGCACGAGAAAACAAAAACTTCTCGAAATTCGCCCCCAGAAAATAGTCCGCCTTCAGCCCGGTACCGTCGCCCTGAAGGTCCGGGGGCGGCGTAGCAGTCGGCTTGGGCGTCGGCTTGGGAGTCGGGGTTGGCCGCGGTGTGGGTGTCGGCGTCGGCGTCACACTCGGTTTCGGGGATGGCGTCGGCGATGGGGTTTGCTTAGGGGACGGAGACGCCTTCGGCAGTTTCGCCACGGACACGCGGCGACGAACCGGCTTCTTTACCGCCGGCTTTTTACTTCTTGGTTTCGGGGCGACGATCTTTGCGGCGTCTACGACCACGGTGCCCCGCTTGCTGTACGACCCCGCGATCTGCTTCGTCACCGGCTCCTCCGGTTTCGGTTTTGCTTTGAGTTTACGCGGCTTGGGCGTCGGGCTTGGTGCTGGGGTCGGCGTCGGGGTCGGGTCGGGCGTCGGAGTGGTTCGCGGCGTCGGGCGGGGCGATGGCGCGACGGGCGGGGTCGGAGTGGGAGCCGGGCTATCTGTGGGTCGCGGGGTTGGTGTCGTGCGGGTTCGCGGGAGAATCAGTGCCCCGGCACGCGAGTTCGTTCCGGGGCGGCTTGCCGCTGGTAGACCGGGGGCATTGTAGCGGTAACCGGCGTCGTCGGCTCCCCCGCCGGCGCCGTTCGGGGCGTTCTTGGAAAGTACGCCGCTACGCCCACCGTTGTTCTGCCCACCCCCTTGTCCATCCCCGCTACCGTTCGGCGCGGTCGTATTCGTGCTGCCATTGGGATTACCGCCAGCCGGATTACCGCCAGCTTGTGCGCCGCCAGCTTGTGCGCCGCTAGAGGCGGCGTTACCCGCACCTTTACCCCCCTGCGTTGCGGATTTGATGTTCGCCACGCCCCCAGGAAGAGTGCCACTGTTTCCGTTCGCCTCTTTTCCCGCGCCGGGACCGGAGGGGTTGCCGCCGGAATTCTTCGCACCGCCGCCTACCCCCTGTTGCGTTGCTTGCCTATTGTTCGCGCCCGTCGTGGCCCCCGCACCCGATGTGCCGTTCCGACCACCGGTGCCCAACGCCGCAGTGCCATTCTTACCGACGTTGTTTTTATTTCCGCTGCCTGTTGCCGCCGTCGAGGGAGGCACAAAGCGGTACGTTCCTGCTTTGACGCCGTTTC
>JACMMA010000610.1 GCA_014379275.1 Armatimonadota bacterium
ATGTCGTCGTGTCGACCGACGGCCTCGCGCAACCACGCAACAACCAGGGCGTTTCGCGGACGCTCGAATACGTTTATAACGACTTCTGCGTGCTGGCTCTCGCCAAAAAATACGGCACCCGCGAGGACGTGGCGGACCTGCAAGGTCGGCTGCTCTGGTATGCCAATCTGTGGGATAAGGACGCCAACGGCTTCATGCGCGGCAAGAAGGCGGACAGCTCCTGGCACTCTCCCTTCGACCCGCTGAAAAGCGAGACCGGCCCGCAGTATTATGAAGGGCACGCTTGGACCTGGAGTTGGTACGTGCCGCATGACAACCAGGGGCTGATCAACCTGCTCGGCGGCGACGCCCAGTTTGTGGATAAACTCACCATCGCTTGCGAAAAATACTACGAGGCTTACAACGAGCCTTGCATCCTGGAAACGTTCCTTTTCATCCACGCGGGTCGCCCCGACAAAACGCAGTTCTTCGCCCGCCGGGCGCTGAAGCATTTCAACGCGACCCCCAACGGCCTGCCCGGCAACGACGACAGCGGCACCACCTCCGCCTGGCTGGTTTGGACGATGCTGGGCATCTATCCCAACGCCGGTCAGGATTACTACTACATCGGCAGCCCGACGTTCACCAAAGCCACGCTCAAACTGCCCAACGGCAAGCAACTCGTCATCAAAGCGCCGTCCGCCAGCGTCGAGAACAAATACATTTCGGCTGGCACGTTGAACGGCAAGCCCTGGGACCAATCCTGGTTGCGTCACGCCGACCTGATGCGCGGTGCCGAACTCAATCTCACGATGACCGGAGCACCCGCGAAATGGGGCAGCCAGAAGCGACCGCCGTCTTTGACGACCTCGTTACCAGTCACGACTGCGGGACAGTGACGGTCACGCCCCGAATCAACACTGACGACTCTTATCTTCTTATTGACATCGGTTTTCGCGTTATTGACATCGGTTTTCGCGACCAGTGTGCCGAACCAATCTTGCTGACTTCGTCTTCCCTGGGGCAGATCCAGCCAGCGGTCACGCCACGCAGCGTTGCATGGCGTAACGAAAAGGATGTCAAGCAGTTCATGCTCTCGACTGCGACGCCATAGGGAGTGGATGGCAATGATAAAATCGTTCCGTCTTACCGGTCAATCACCTCTTCGGGCTTGCTTGGCGACTGGTATGATACGGGCTAACTGACCGATGAACTACGCCACAAGATCGCACATCGGGTAACATTTATAAACTTTTATGACAACCATTCGTGAAGTCGCGAGAGCGAGCGGCGTTTCCCCGATGACCGTCTCGTACGTTTTGAACGATCCGGGGCGCGTCCACCCCGACACCCGCCAGCGCGTCTTGCAGGCGATGCGGGAGCTAGGGTACCGTCCGCCCCTGTCGCGCTCCGCGAGCGACACCGAGGAGGACCGGCGCACGACGATCGGGATCATCTACTCGCGCTGGAGCCGGCTAGCGTCCGAGGTTTCCTATTACTCGCGCATTCTGGCGGGCGTCCTCGAAGCCGCCGACGACCAGGGGAGCCACGTCACCCTGTTCAGCCACCACACCTGGACGGAGGACGTTTCCAAAAGTCTGCGCAAGTACTGCGACGGACGCTGTGACGGCCTGATACTGATCGCGCCCAAGATCGAGAGCGAGCTGGTAACGACTCTCCGTGAGCGCGGAATGCCGTTCGTCATCGTCGGCGACAGCGGGCTGGGGCCGGAGGATCGCTGCGTGGACGTCGACAACGTCGCGGCGGCGTATCAGATTACCGACCATCTTCTCTCGCTCGGCCACACAAATATCGCGTATCTGCCGGGAAAAGACAATGTCCGCCCGACCCACGAGCGGGAGCAGGGCTGGCGAGCCGCCCACGCCGCGCGCGGCATCGTTCCCCGCCAGAGCATCCCGTATCCCGGCGGTTGGACCCGAGAGTACGGCTACGAACGGGCGATAATAATATTAAAGGAAACAGACCGACCGTCGGCCATCTTCGCCATGGACGACGAACTGGCGATGGGGGCGATGATCGCGGCACGAGAACTGGGGCTCCGTATCGGACGCGATCTGTCTGTCGCCGGATTCGACGACGTTCCCGAAGCCACCCAGTGCGATCCGCCCCTGACGACCATATCGCAACCGTATACGGAGATAGGTGCCCGCGCGGTCGGCCTGCTTTTGGGGACGATGCGCGGGGGAGGCGGCGGGCGTATCTTACTGCCGGGAAGGATGATCATCCGCGCGTCCACCGGCCCTTCCGTTGGGAGTTGAGTTCACCGGGTGCGGAGGCTGGAAATCCGTCCGCCCCCGGTGGTCATGCGGAGTCCCTGTCATCGCTCCCTCGCTCTCAACAACAGTCGTCGATCAAACTTCGCCGCCCCGATATTGCCGGCCCATTTTGGCTCACAATAGGAACTCTGCTTGTTAGCTATCTCGTATAACAAAATTAGACAGGGAGACCGCATCGGTTCGCGCGGAGGCGACCAGATCCGCGGGCGCTTTTAGCCACGTATCTTTGAACATGTACGGTCCCCGAACACTTCTGTCGTTTCATTCTCATCTGCTATCCGAACTTTAGACATGACGCAAATTATTCAAGAAATCAAGAAGACGCAACCGGTCACCGTTCTATTATGTACCGCAGAGCGTGGCGATTCACTGGTCCCGACCGTCACCAGCATACTGAGTGCCACGGGCAACAGCCGCTGCGACGAACTGTTGGTCATCGATCAAAGTGCCGACGGGCGCACGGAGAAGGCGATCGCGCCTTTCCTGGACGACCCTCGTTTGCGCTTCATCCGATCCGCGACAAAAGGCAAGGGCATCTCCCTCAATTTTGGGGTCGAATGGGCGAAAAATGAGATCATTGCCATCACCGATGACGACGTGGAAGTTTTTCCGGACTGGTTGGACGGGCACCTGGAGGCGTTCGAGACGCACCCTAAAGTCGCGCTTACCTACGGCCAGGTGCTCCCCGTGGACTTCGACTCCAGCGCCGGATTTATTCCCATCTACCTGTTCGAGCAGGATCGCCATGTCAAGACATTTCCCGACAAACTGGAAGCGCGCGGCATCGGGGCGAACACCTGCATCCGGCGCGATGTCATCCGAGGACTGGGTGGGTTTGACCCCACCCTGGGTCCCGGCGGAAAGTTTTTCGCCTGCGTGGATGGCGACATGACGGTGCGCTGCCTGATCGGCGGGTACGAGATCTACGAGACGCATAAGAGCAAGGTGTATCACTACGGCTTTCGATCCTGGGAGCAGGGCCGAAAACTGGCGCGGAACGCCTGGTATGGCATCGGTGCGGCCTACGCCAAGCCGTTACGACTGGGCTACTGGAAGACCCTGCCGATCCCCGCACACGAGTTTTTCAATTACGCGCTGTTCCCATTCATAAAAAAAACGTTGCGCGGGCGACCGCAGGGATGGATCCCGATTAAATCCTTCTTACAAGGCTTCGTGGCAGGCTGGAAAGCTCCGATAGACCAGAAGACACTACGATTTATTGCAGAGTAGCTTCGCGCGTGTCCCCGTCTCATGCCGATTCATTTTTGCGTAGCTGCGATTTCAGGAACGACAGATTTCAGTTTTGCCGTATAATACGACTACGGGCGGGAGCGTTTGTTCGAGGCGCGTCTGTCACAATTTCACACGGGGGAATCAGCAATATCATGCCTGTCAGCGACGAACAAAAACGCAAGATCGAGGATTGGATCAAATCTAACGGTCGTAACCAGTACGGCGACTCGCCGGAGACGATCTACGCGGGCGGGAACCCGCTCTTTGATGAGATGTCCCCCAAACTCAAGGACCGCTACGAGTATATTTTAGAGCGGAACCCCCAACTCAAAATCGATTCCACGAACGGCAACGGAAAGTAGGAGGCAGATAGCACCAATGAGAATGAAGAAGAGCGACCTCGGAAAGATGGCGTGGGCGACCCTGGGAATGGCGGCAGTGGGCGCGACCGCACTCCCCCTCGTGTCAGTGTGGCAACAACAAGATGCGGCGGCGAACTCCATCCCCACCGCGAGCACACTCACGCGGACAGTCAATGACCGGCCGACCGCGATCGTGGTCGACCTGCGCGACAACGTTTCGTCCGCCGCCATCGAAGCGGTCGAGCGGCGTATCGGAGCGGACCTGGAATTTGCTTCCCCGTATGCGGAAGACGATAAGCTGATGGTAGCGACGCTTCCGAGTGTTTCCGCCGCGCAGACCGCGCTGTCGCGCCTCGCGGGCGATGCCCGCGTCGAGGCCGCCGAAGAAGACATGCTGCTCCGCATCCCCGAAATGTCCGCGCAGGACAGCGTAGAGATGCAAGCCGTCGCCGTCGCCGAAGCGTCCCGCAAGGCTGTCGAGGAAGCGAAATCGCAAGCCGCGCAGGCCGCTGTTGTAGACAACTACAGCCACGAGTTCCCGCCGGATTCCCATGCCCAGCCTGGCACGACCGCAGACGATGAAGAACCCTACACACTTCACGTGGATCATCGCTCTTTCGCGGTAGACAACGCCGGGCGATGGATGTTTGAGCCGGTGCGTTCCGGTGCCAGTGTCGCAACAAATCTGGAAGTCAACAAGCCCGGCGGCACTCGCCCGAACGACCCGATGTACGACCAGCAGTGGAACTTCAAAATGGTCGGCGCGGAAGATGCCTGGAAGAAAACGCGTGGCAAGGGTGCTGTCGTCGCCGTGATCGATACCGGTGTCGCTGCCGAATCCACCAAAAAAGGCAAGCAGTGCAAGGACTTTAACACCACGACGTTCGTGAAGGGCTACGACTTCGTCAACAAGGATTCCGACCCGTTCGACGACCACGGTCACGGGACGCACGTCGCCGGGACGATCGCCGAAAGCACCAACAACAACGAGGGTGTGGCCGGTCTCGCCTACGAATCGACGATCATGCCGATCAAGGTTCTCGCCGCGAACGGCTCCGGATATTCGTCCGACATTGCGGACGCGATCCGCTACGCCGCGGATAACGGCGCGAACGTCATTAACATGAGCCTCGGATCCAACCAGCCGTCGTCCGTGATACAGAAGGCGTGCCAGTACGCG
>JACMMA010000611.1 GCA_014379275.1 Armatimonadota bacterium
CTTCGCCCGAAAAGAGCAACCCGTCCTCGGCGTCCATACAGATGCCGTAGCGGGTGCCGCGTTCATGCCACGAGATAATATCGCTTAGCACGGGAGCCATCGCATCGCGGAAGGCGATATCGCCGGTCGCGGCCTCGTATGCGCCGCACGCATGGACGAACCACAGGGTCGCGTCCACCGTGTTGTAATCCGGCTCCTGCCCGGCGTCGGGGAAGCGGTTCGGGATCATGCCCTGCGAGACGAACCCGGCGAACGCGGTCAATATTTCGCGCGCTACCTCGAACCGGCGCGTCGCCAGGCAGATGCCGGGAAGCGCGATAAAGGTGTCGCGCCCCCAATCGGTGAACCACGGGTACCCGGCAAGGATAGTCGTGCGGACGCCCCCGCCGCGTACGACGAACTGATCCGCGGCAACGACGAGGTCTTTGATATCGTCGGGTAGGTCCGTTCGCCCCCCGACCCCCAATTCTGGGGGAGCCGGAGTCAGGGCGGTCCGCTCGGCGGTATCCCCACCGGCCCCCCCATAATTGGGGGTCGGGGGGCCAAACGAATGGCCCAGACGAAGCGTCGAGACGAATAACTCGTTTTGCCGACGCACGATGTCCTTAACCACCAGGCTCGCCGGGCGAGGGGACTCCGGCTCGATTGTGGCGACGAATGTCACCGACTCGATAGACTTACGCAGTGCGATGGTCGCGGACGCCGGACAATACAGATGTTCGGTAGCGTCTTGACCACGTTCGGCCTCGCGCTCGTGAAAATTGTTCTTGTGCCACCAACCGGCACGAATCCATTTTGCGCCCGGCAAAAGGAGCCGTAATGTCGGTGCGTCCGGCGTAGCTTGAAGTTCGTAGCCGTCTTTCGTGAAGCCCTGCCGCAACGGGAAGCCGTCCCACGGGCGCATCTCCTGGTGATAGTCTTTCCAGGCGACGAGAGGGGCGAGCGTCAAGTCTACGTCCATCCCGCCGACACGGGCGTAGGTGACGTAAACCGTGTTTTCTCCCGGCGCGAGAAAGACGCGCTTGATGATTCGCAGACCGTCCGGGAAGTCGAACTGCCACGTCGGAACCGGCAGGGAATCAAAGGCGGTGATGTAGTGCCAGCCCTGCGGGTGCAACGTACCGTCCGCGTAGCGCCCGGTGTGCAGGTCAAACGCGACGCCGTTCACAGTCACGGTTTCGTGCAGGCAGGAAAGCAACGTCATCCGGTGCGTCGGCGGGCGGAGTGCGGCGGTCAGCAGCGCGTGGTATCGGCGCGTCGCGACACCGGCGACCGTCCCCGAGGCATACGAGCCGGTGCCGTTCGTGGAAAGCCATTCGCGGCGGGAGCAGGAAACGTAATCGGCAAGCGTCTCGGCGGAAAGCGTCATACCCGTAGTGTACCCCCGCGTGTTTCATAATGTTTCGTCGCGCTCCCCTTTTCATCGAAATCGCTTTTGTAGTACAATGGTTCATGGGCCCTTACGGACGTTCGGCGTTGGTAGCCGGTAGGCATGACGCGCGATTGGACGGAAATAGAACCGGAATGAGCAAACAAAGCAAGCGGATCGTACTCTTCACCTGGGGGTCGTTCGGCGATCTGCATCCTTACATCGCTCTGGCACAGGGTTTGAAGGAGCGCGGTCATCGCCCCGCCATCGCTACCGTCGCTTTTTACCGCGAAAAGATCGAGGGCATGGGGATCGACTTTTTCCCGCTACGCCCCAACCTTCCCCCCTTCGACTTGGTCCCGAACATGGCGCGACGCTGGATGCAAGGGCGTAGCGGCACGAAATCCGTGGTGCGCGATACGCTGATGCCGTCGCTCCGTCTGATGTACGAGGACGCCGTGACCGCCGCACAGGGCGCAGACCTCCTTTTATCGCACCCGATCACGTACGCGGTTCCGATCGTCGCCGAGAAGTTCGGCATCCCGTGGCTTTCCACCGTGTTGCAACCTATCGTGTTCGCGTCGGTGTACGACCCGCCGACGCCGCCGGGAACGCCCGGCCATACCGGCTGGCTGATGCACCAACTGCCGCCGGGAGCCGTGGCGCCGATCGTGCGTCTGGCGAAGATCGACACGCTACGCTGGGCGAAAGAAGTGCCGCGTCTGCGCGCCGACCTGGGTATGCCTCCCGGCAGACACCCGATCTTCGAGGGGCAATTTTCACCGTTCGGGACGCTGGTCCTGTTTTCATCCGCGCTCGCCAAGCCGCAGAACGACTGGCCCGCGAACGCTTTCCAGACCGGTTTTTGCTTCTATGACCGCCTTTCCGACAAGGAGGCAACGCTGGAACCGGCACTCGAAGCGTTTCTCCAAGCCGGAGAACCGCCGATCCTGTTCACGCTCGGCACCGCGGCGGTGCTGATGGCGGGCGACTTCTTCCGGCAGTCTGCGGAGGCGTCGCGTATGTTGCACCGCCGCGCGATCCTGCTGATCGGCAAGGACCCGCGCAACCGTCCCGACCGTGCGCTCCCCGAAGGCGTCGTCGCGTTCGAGTACGCCCCGTATGGGGAACTGATGAAACGTGCCGCCGTCGTGGTACACCAGGGCGGCGTCGGGACAACGGGGCAAGCCCTGAACGCCGGACGACCGCAACTGATCGTCCCTTTCGCGCACGACCAGCCGGATCATGCCGACCGCATCTACCGCCTCGGGGTGGGGCGGCAGGTACCGCGCATCCGCTATCAGGCGCGTCGCGTCGCCCGCGAATTGAATAAACTCCTGTACGACCCGAAATACGCGATCCGGGCGGCGGAAGTGGGACGGCAAGTACAGAGCGAAGACGGGATCGCGGCGGCGTGCGACCGGATCGAGCAGGTACTCCGGCAAACCGGCGCGTCTCCCCGACTGCCGGAAGGGGGTGATGTTTCCGAACTCGTCGGGGATGTGGCCGCGAACGGCGTCACCCCGTCCGCCCGCGACGCCGCTACCGAAACCGTCCGCCGCCTGATCCGTCGGGGCCGCGCCCGCCTGCGACTTTTTACCGGAACCTCGTCCGTCTACCTGAAACGCATCAGCGAAACCTTTACCGAGCGACGCTGATCCGGACTGCCATTCCCTGAAGAAGGAATGTACACTCCCACCGCACTCCGCTGACCGTAACGCCGGGCGGACAGATCATTTTTCAAAAAGGGAAACGATGTATTACGTACAAAACGAGGATGGGACGCGCTACGGCCCTGTCGCACAAGACACGATCGAACAGTGGCAACGCGAAGGGCGGATCGCGGATTCGGCGCGATTTATCGATGCCGTCACCGAGCAATCTGTCGAGCGTGAGCGATTGTTGCCGCCAACATCTCCCCCGACGGTGAATTTCACGCCGCCCCCGACGTCGTACCCGCCCGCGCAACAAGGGCAAGCATACCGCCCCGAACCGTCGCAACCCCAGCAACCACCGGGATACGCACCGCCGCAGCAGCAGGGCTACGCGGGTCAACCGCCGCAACCCTACATCGGCGCTGGCCAGGGTATGTACTCTCAGGCAAAACCCGGTCACAACCCGGTATATGCCTGCCTGTGGTGCCTGCTTTGCCTGGTCCCGGGCTACATATACAACAAGCAAGTAGTGAAGGGGATCGCGATAACCGTCGCGGCAACCGTTATCGGAGCAATATCGGGTGGCATCCTCGGCTGGTTCGTGCTTGCCGCCGTCATGTTCGACTGTTACAAGATCGGGGAACGGATTCGCGCCGGAGAAAAGGTAGGC